>CANHTE010000043.1 GCA_947462945.1 Acetobacteraceae bacterium | reverse complement strand
GCCCGCATAGCCCAGCACCACGCCCAAAGCCGCGCCGAGCAATGAGAGGATCAGCGCCTCGCTCAAGAACAGCCGCCGCACATCGCGCCGCCGCGCGCCAATCGCCAGCCGGATGCCGATTTCGCGCCGGCGTTCATTCACCGACATCAGCATGATGTTCATCACCCCGACGCCGCCCAGCACGAGCGCGATACTGCCCACCGCCCCCAGCAGCAGCGCCACCAGCCGCACCTGGCTGTTCATGCCCGCGATGAGCTGCCGGGCCGAGAGCACATTCAGTGTCGCATCACGCAGCCCCGGCCCCAGATGCTGCTGCAATTGCTGGGTGGCGAGTTCAGGGTCCGCCTCACCCCGCAGCCGCGCCACCGCCATGGACAAGGCAGGCACCGCCATGACGCGCCGCGCATTGGAGAGGGAGAGGAACAGCGTGCCATTCACATCCATGGGCAGCATGGGGTTCATCAGCACCGGCTCGATCACGCCGATCACGGTGAAGATGTAGCGGCTGACGCGAATTTGCGAGCCGACCTTGATGGGTGAGAAAGGGGTGGAGAGCTGCTCGGCCAATTCGGAGCCCACCACCGCGTGCAATTCAAAGCGATCATGCACCGAGAGAAACCGCCCTTGCGCCATGGGCAGCCGGGCCACATCGGCAAAGCTGCCGGTGGCGCCCAGGAAACCCGCATTGCGCGTCTGCCCCTCAAAGGTGATCGGCCCGCCGCCCAGCATGAAGGGCGCGATTTCGCTGACTGTGGGCACCATCATCGGCACCGTCTCGATATCGCCGAGGCGGAAATTGCCCAGGCCCTGCGGGCTGTCGGCGCGCAGGATCAGCGTATCCGTGCCCATCTGGCGGAATTGGCGAACCGTCTCCTGCCGCGCCATGGTGCCGGCATGCAGCATGGCGATGACGGCGCCCGCGCCGACAACGATGCCGATCAGCGCCAGCAGGCTGCGCTGCCAGGCGGCAAGCAGATTGCCCGCCGCTTCCATCAGCGTTTGGCGGATCATGCCGGAACCAGGCTTTGATCGGCCAGATGGCCCTGGGTCAGCATCAGGCGCCTGCGGCAGCGCGCCGCAACACCGGGATCATGCGTGATGATCAGCACCAGCACGCCAAGCTCCCGGTTCATTTCCTCGAACAGGCCCATGATCTCGCGGCTCACCAGGGGGTCCAGCGCGCCGGTCGGTTCATCGGCCAGCAGCACTGCGGGCTCCCCCACCAAGGCGCGGGCGATGGCGACGCGCTGCTTCTGCCCGCCCGAGAGCATGTTGGGCATATGGTTGAGGTGCTGGCCCAGCCCCACACGGTCCAGCATGGTTTCGGCGCGGCGGCGGGCCTCGCCTTCCGGCGTGCCGCGATACATCAGGGGCAGCGCCACATTGCGCCAGGCATTGAGGCGCGGCATCAGGAAAAATTGCTGGAAGACAAAGCCGATCATCTTGTTGCGCATGGCCGATTGCGCATCGGCCTCCGCCGCCAACACATTCTCGCCCCGGATGCGATAACTGCCCGAGCTGGGCCGATCCAGCAGGCCCAGGATATTCATGAAGGTGGTCTTGCCTGAGCCGGAGCCGCCCATCAGCGAAACCAGCTCCCCCGCCGCCAGATCAAGGTCTATGCCGTGCAGCACCGTGCGCTCGGTCGGGCCAATTTTGAACGTCCGGCTGATGGCGCGCAGTTCAAGCATGCGGCAAGGCTAGCCGAGGCGCCACCCGCATCAAAGCTGCCCCATCAAAGCTGCCTCATCGAAGTTGCCCCATCAAAGCTGCCGGAGCACGGCCTCGGCTGCGGCCTCGCTCGGCAGGCCATGTTCCGGGCGCAGCCGGGCCAGGGCACGGGCGAAGCCCTCGCGCTGCTTTTCCACGGCCGCATCATCCTCCAGCAGGCGCGTAAGGCCGGCCGAGATGCGGATGGGTTCGCAATGCGGCAGCAGGAATTCCGGCACCACCGGCTCATCCAGCAGCAGGTTCACCAGGCTTGCGTATTTCAGCCGGAACAGGCGGCGGATGATGAAGTTGGAGACGGGGCTGAAGGTATAGGCGATGACATGCGGCAGCCCCGCCACGGCCGCCTCCAGTGAGGATGTGCCGGATTTGATCAGCCCCGCGCGGGCGGCGGCGAAGGCATCGGCCTTGTCCTGCGGCCTGCGGACCAGGCTGACCGGCCGGCCCCATTCGGCCGAGCGCGCGCGGACCATCTCCTCCACCGTGCCGGCCAGGCCGATGATGGGGTGGATGTCCGCCGGCAGGCGCTTCAGGGATTCCGCAAAGATGGGCAACAGGCGCGAAACCTCGCCCCGCCGGCTGCCGGGCATGATGACCAGGCGGCGGCCGCTCCCCGGGGCGTGTTCGGCCACGCCATGCGCGGCCTCGCTCTCCAGGATCGGGTGGCCCACGAAATCCACCGGAATGCCGGCGGCTTCAAAGATCGGCGCCTCGAAGGGCAGCAGCGCCAAAATGCGGTCCACCCGCTGGGCGATTTTCTTCACCCGCCCCGGCCGCCAGGCCCAGACCTGGGGGGCGACGTAATGGATGATGGGGATCCCCAGATGCTTCACCCGCGCGGCCAGGCGCAGCGTGAAGCCCGGGCTATCGATGGTGATGATCAGGCGCGGGCGGCGGGCCTCGATATCGGCCACCGTTTCCTCCATCCGCTTCTTCAGGCGGAGAATGCTGGGCAAGACTTCCGCCACGCCCATCAGCGCGAGCTGGCGGATGTCGAAGAGCGATGAAAAACCCTGCTCGGCCATGCGCTCGCCGCCGATGCCGGCAAATTCCAGGGTGGCGTCACGCGCGCGGAGCGCGGCGATCAGCCGCGCGCCCAGGATATCGCCCGAGGCCTCTCCGGCGGCGAGGTAAAGCAACGTCATGCGAAGCGTGCCAAGGTGATCATGCGAAGACAGCCGGGCCGGGGCGCGGGATGGGCGCGCGGGGCCAGTCTCGATGGTTGCGCACGGCGCCATCCGCGCGCACCGCCTCCAGCCGCGCGGGGTCCAGCGTGGTGATCAGCAGGCCGGGCGCATCCAGCGCAGCCGCCGAGACCACGCCATCCTCCGCAAAGCCGCGATCCACGGGGCCGAAGACGCTGGCCGCGCCGTGGTTTTCATCGAGCGCGACCGAGGCCGCGAAGCCCCCCACCGTGGGGGCCAGCGCCACAAAGCACTGATTCTCCATGGCGCGGGCGGCGGCGCCGATGCGCACGCGGTGGAAGCCGTGCAGCGTATCTGTGCAGGTCGGCACCAGGATCAGCCAGGCCCCGGCCTCGACCTGGGCGCGCACCAGCTTGGGGAATTCCGCGTCATAACAGATGGCGATGCCGATCAGCCCCCAGGGGGTCTCAAACACCTGCGGCGGCGCCCCGGCCGCGATACCCCATCGCTCATCCTCGAAGCGCGTCATCATGCGCTTGTCCTGGAAGGCGAGGGCACCGTCCGGGGCGATCAGCGGGGCGCGATTGATGACACGGGGGCCGTCCCGCATGGGCAGCGTGCCGGGTTGCAGCCAGAGGGCGTGGCGGCGGGCGGTGGCGCGCATCGCCTCCAGGATCGTATCGGCCTGCTCCACCATGGCGCGCAATTCCGTGGCGGCATCCGGCGCCCCGCCAGCGAGAGCGGCACCCAGTTCCACGCAGGCATATTCGGGCATGTGCAGGAGGTCGGCGCTGGCGCGCTTCGCCTCGGCGGCCCAATGGTCGAGCTTTGCGGCATAGCGCGCCACATCCGGCGTGGGTTCCACCGGCCAGGCGAGGGTGGCCAAACGCATCACAGCTTCTTCACCCAAAACGACAGCGCATGTGGCGTCGCCTTGCTGTCGCCGATCTCGGTCCATTCAAACACGCAGGAAAGTTCCGGATGATGGGCATAGCCGCGCTTGCCCCAAAAGGCATCAAGCGGGGTGTAGCTGGCCGGGCGGCGCGGGTCGTTGATGTTGCGCACCACGGCGCAGAAGGTGGCATAGGGCAGGCCGAGGCCCGCTGCATGCGCCTCACGCGCCGCGAAGAAGGCGACGCCGATGCCACGTCCGCGATAGGCCGGCAGCAGCACGGATTCGCCGAAATAGGCGTAGTCGGCCGGGTTGCGCCCCGCGGCTTCGAAGCAGGCGCGAACCGGGCCATGCGTGGCGGCCATGGGCTGGCAGGTGGCGGCGCCCACGATCTCGGCGCCATCGCGCGCCAGGATAATGGCCGCACCCTCGCCCCGGACGTAGTTCCGCAGATAGCGCTCCTCCTCACCCTCCGGGCTTTGGTAGAGATAGGGCCATTCGGCGAAGACCGTGCCGCGCAGCCGCGCCAGGGCCGGCACATGCGGCAGCAGCGCCGCGCCGGTGACGGTTTCGACATTCATGCTGCGGCCGCCAGGAAGGCGCGCAAACCATCCTCCACCACGCGCGGGTCAAGGTCCCGCAGGATGAAGACCAGGCGGCTGGATTGGTCATCCCCCTCCGGCCAGGCTTCCAGCATGCGGGGCGGGTGGAAGCTGTGCTGCACGCCATGCATCACCACCGGGCCGCGCTGGCCTTGCAGATTCAGCACGGCCTTCATGCGCAGCACGTGGCTGCCTTGCGTCATCGCCATCATCTCCAGATAGCTGGCCAGCCCCTCCCAGGGGAGCGGCGCTTCGAAGCGCAGGCAGAGGGCGCGGATGCGGGCATCATGGCGGTTCACATCATGATGGTGATGGTGGTGATGATGCCCGGCGGCGGCGATCCAGTCGGTGATCTGCGGCAGCTTGCCATTGGCCGAGAAGGGGCCGGCATTGATGAGCTGGGCGGTCGCAACCTCTCCCACAAGCGCGGGCGCCATGGGGTTGAGCGCGGCCAGCCGCGCGCGCAGCGGTGCGGGGTCAGCGAGGTCGGTCTTGGTGATGACGATGCGGTCCGCCACGGCAGCCTGGCGCAGCGCCTCCGGCTGTTCATCCAGCGTGGCCATGCCATGCACGGCATCCACCAGCGTCACCACGCCATCCAGCTGGTAGTCGCGCAGCAGCAGCGGGTCACCCATCAGGGTTTGCAGGATGGGGGCGGGGTCGGCCAGGCCGGTGGTTTCGATCACCACGCGGGCGATGGGCTGTGGGCGCTGCGCCAGGTCCCGCAGCGCGCGGGAGAGGTCACCGCGGATGGTGCAGCACAGGCAGCCGGCGGCGAGCAGCACGGCATCCTCATCCAGCCGTTCCACCAGCAGATGATCCAGCCCGATCTCGCCGAATTCATTGATCAGCACGGCCGTCTGCGCCATCTCCGGCTGGCGCAGCAGGCGGTTCAGCAGCGTCGTCTTGCCGGCGCCCAGAAAGCCCGTGAGCAGGGTGACGGGAATGGGCCTCATGCGCCGTAGAGGCTTTCGGGGCTGACCAGCGGCGCCGCGATTTCCACCAATTCGCCCGCGCGCGGGGCCAGGAAGAAACAATTGCGCCGGCCGGTGTGGCAGGCCACGCCCTTCTGCTCCACCAGCAGCAGCAGCGTATCGCCATCGCAATCCAGCCGCAGGTCCATCACCGATTGCACCTGGCCCGAGCTTTCGCCCTTGCGCCACAACCCGCCCCGGCTGCGGCTGAAATAACATGCGCGGCCGGTGGCCAACGTCTCGTCCAGCGATTCGGCGTTCATCCAGGCCATCATCAGCACCTCGCCGCTGTCATGCTGCTGGGCGATGGCGGGCACCAGGCCGCGCGCGTCGAAGCGCACGGCGGCGATGATGCG
This sequence comes from Acetobacteraceae bacterium, assembly GCA_947462945.1. GTDB lineage: Bacteria > Pseudomonadota > Alphaproteobacteria > Acetobacterales > Acetobacteraceae > Roseococcus. The sequence continues at coordinate 2,523 of CANHTE010000043.1, read as the reverse complement.
GGCGCGGGCCTCGGCATCGGGGATGGGGAGAGGAGAAGGGGGAGGGGGAGGGGTGTCGGTCATCAGGATGCACTATATGGCATCCCGCAACCGCAAGTGAGGCCCCTGATGGATATGGAAGCGACGCTGGACCGTGCGGCCACCCAATGCGCGGCGCGCGGGGCGCAGCTCACGCCCCTGCGGCGGCAGGTGCTGCGCCTGGTGCTCTCGGCCGAGCAGCCGCTCGGCGCCTATGCCCTGCTGGACAAGCTGCGCGAGGAGCGCGGGGTAGCGGCCCCACCCACCGTCTATCGCGCGCTGGATTTCCTGCTGGAACAGGGGCTGATCCATAAGCTGGAGCGGCTGAACGCCTTCCTGCCCTGCGTCGAGGCCGGCCACGCCCATGCCGGGCATGACCACCAGCATCAATTCCTGATCTGCAAGGCCTGCGGCGCCACCACGGAACTGACCGACCATGCAGTGAGCCACGCTCTGGAGGCTGCGGCGGCGCGGGCCGGCTTCAAGCCGGGGCGGATGACGGTGGAGGTGGAGGGGGTCTGCGCCAAGTGCCAGGCGGCCTGAACCGGCGCTAAATCTCCACCACCACGTAATCCTCCTCCACCCGCACCGGGAAGGTTTCGGCTTGCAAAGCCTCGCCCTTTTCCACGCAGGCAGGAAAGGCGCGCACCTTCATGCGGCGCGGATCGAAGCGGGATTTTCCGGTGCGGATGTCGAATTCCCAGGCATGCCAGGGGCAGCGAATGATCTCGCCCGCGCGGCCATAGCTGTATTCGCCGGGGCAGGGGCTTTCCACCAGGCCCATGACGGGGCCGAGGCTGAGCGAGCCGCCCTGGTGCGGGCAGCGGTCGGAGAGGGCAAAGAACTCGCCCGAGAGATTGAACACGACGACGCGCTTGCCATTGGCTTCAACGAGGCGCCGCTCGCCGGGCGGGATGTCCGCCACCGGGCCTACGACGTGCCGCATCTCAGCCTCCGATCCGTCGAGGCGCACTTCCGCCAAGGCGGTGAATCGGCCGCTCAGACATGGTCGAACCCGTAGAGTTTCCGCGCGTTCCCCCCATAGATGGCCGCGCGCTTATCCTCCGGGATGAAGCTCGGGATCGCCGTGCGCGGATCGTCGAAATCCCAATGCGGATAGTCGCTGGCGTAGAGGATCTTGTCCCAGCCGATCCAGGACATGCAGTCCAGCAGATGCTCCGGCCGCGGCGGTTCCTCAATCGGCTGGGTGCTCACCCAGATTTGATCGCGGATTTGCTGTGAGGGCAGGCGCTGCATCGCCGGCAACTCGCTTTTCAGCGAGGGCCAATGCTTGTCCAGCCGCCAGGCCACGCTGGGCAGCCAGCCAAAGCCGCATTCGATGAGGATGATGCGCAGCTTGGGGAAGCGCTCCAGCACGCCCTCGATCACCAGCGAATGCACCAGCGATTGGCAGGAGGTCGCGTGTTCGCTCACCTCCTCGATGTAGAAGCTGGGCCAGCCGCCATTGGTCATCGCCCAGCCGCTATAGCCGAAGGCATGGATGCCGATGGGCAGGCCCACCTCCTGTGCGGCCTCGAAAATCGGCCAGTATTTCGGATTGCCGAGCGGGTGGGAGGTGCGGCTCATCAACAGCACCTGGCAGAAGCGCGCATCGCCGCCGCGCGCGCGAATTTCGCGGGCGCTGGCCTCCGGGTCCTCATAGGGCACCACGATGCTGGCGCGCAGCCGCGCATCCCGGTCCACCCAGGTGGCGAGCTGCCACTCATTCACCGCATGCGCCATGGCGACCGAGAAGGGGTTGTTCTGGTCACCCTGGGCCGTCGGTTGCAGGGGGTTCAGCACGCCCACGTCAATGCCGTGGAAATCCAGCATCTGGCTTTGCATGAAAGCAAGGTCACTGGCCGGCGTGCCGGTCTCGGGCCAGGCATCGCGGCGGCAGGCCAAAGGCTGCGATTTGAAATAGGGCGTGCCCTTCACAAAGCCATGGCGCGGGCGGATGCCGAAGGTGTTCAGACGCTCGCGCATCTCAGCCGAGAGCCAGGGCTCGTAATCATTGATCGAGCGCGGGCGCGGATGGATATCCACGTCAATCAGGCCCTGGGTCGCGGCCAGCGGCCGCCCCAATCCTGAAGAATGGGGTGAGGCTTGGGGACGGATGACGTTCATCAGACGGTCTCCACGGACAGCCGAGTATAGGTGGAAAGCGCGTTCTCCACGCAGATTTTCTGCGCGAGGCCGGCATCAAGGCCGGGCGGCAGGCGGGGGCCACCATCGAATTGCCAATGCGGCCAGTCGCTGGACCAAAGCAGCATTTCGTCACTGCCCAGATGATCCATCACGCGCTGCACCGTCTCGGCATCTTCCGGCGCGTCGAAGGGCTGGATGGAAAGGCGCACATTTTCGCGCACCACATCGAAGGGGTTGCGGTCCAGCCAGGGCACTTCGAAGCGCACGCCCTTCCAGCCCTTGCACAGCCGCCACATGAAGGCCGGCAGCCAGGAGACGCCGGATTCCAGCAGCACCACCTTCAGCGTCGGGAATTTC
>CANHTE010000042.1 GCA_947462945.1 Acetobacteraceae bacterium | reverse complement strand
GGGCGACCGCGTCACGCGACTTCGCGGGACAGCATATTGGCCAAGGCTGCGGGCAATCCGCGGGGCGCCGCGCCCGGCAGGGCCTGGCGCATTCCAAGCAGAGGGGGCCGCTTCTGTGGGTGGCGAGAGGGCGCGCTGCATGCTCCCTCACAAGAAACTCGGCGGGGCTTGCGGCCCCGCCGACAATCCGGCTTCACCGATCTCCAGTTCCGGAGGCCGGCCGCCCCACGGGCGTCAGGGTCTGCTCATCATCGCTGTTCACCGGGGACGCGGGAATTGTGCCACGCGGCTGCGGATCTGCGATGTAGTCGATCTTCTGGCCATCATGCATCTTGCCCTCATTCCAGGGGCCACGATAGTCATCACCGCTGGACAGGTTGAAGACGATATTGACCGTCTCATCCGGCTCGACCGTCCCGAACATCGGGTCACCCAGCTTGCCCATTCCGTCCAGCGCCTTCATGAACATCTGCGCATGGGTGATCTCACGCGTGAGAAGATGCACCAGGACCTTGCGGGTGCCTTCATCGTCACAACGATTGATCAGCGCCTCATAGGTCTGTCGGGCGCCGGCTTCGGCCGCGATATTGGCGCGCAGATCACGCACCACATTGCCACCCGATTGCACATAGGCGGCCGTCCAGGCGCAACCATGGCTATCCAAAAGATGCGGGCCGATCCCCTTCATCTGAAACAGCGGTGCTTCATAGACCGGCGTCTGGTCCAGCTTGGCCGTGTGCTGCACGATCAGATGGCCCACCATTTCAAGATGGCCGAATTCCTCGATGGCGATATCCTGCAACATGTCCCGGATCGAAGGGTCCGTGACATGGAAGGCCTGAACCCAGTATTGCAAGGCGGCGGTCAATTCGCCCGTCGCCCCGCCGAATTGTTCGAGCAGGTATTGGCCGAATTGCGCGTCGGGCGTGCCAACATTGACCGGCATCATGGTCTCTTTGCGGTGATAGAACATCGTGATCTCCCGGATATGGTGCGGCCGAAATCGTGAGGGGGAAGCGGTCGGGGTTCAGGCCTCGGCCAGGGCTTCCGAATGGACCGATGTCTCGGCGACTTCGGTCAGCAACGCTTCGGCGGATTCCGCCTCGGCGAGGTTCGCGCGCAACAGCGCGGCGATCTTCTCCTGCTGCATGAGCTGCGGCCAGGCGGCGAGGGTGGTGTAGCGGGCCATTTCGCAATGCTCGACCGCCCGGCCACGGGCGATCAGCCCGGCGTCGCGCACGGCACTCGGCGCCGGCGCTTCCTCCAGGAGCTCCTCGCATTCCTGGATCAGGCCCAGGATGGGCTCGCAGGTTTGACCAGCGGCACGCTTGCCGGGGATTTCAAACACCCGCTGCAGAGGCTCGACCTGACCTTGCGTCCCCTCACGATGGTTGGTGAAGGCCATTTCTGGCAATGCCTTCAACAATTGCCGCTCGGCGAAATGAATATCCTTCAAGGTGAGCAAAGACAGATCGTTGATTTGCATGGTCGGGGCGCCCTTTTCCTTGCATGGCTTGCAATAAACGGCGATTGCTGAAGATGGTTGCTCGCAACGAGGGCGCGGCACACCCCTTGGCGTGTGCCGGGCGGGAGACGCAGCGCCACTTCCGCCATGCAGGAGGCAGGTCAAAAGACGGGCGTGCTTGCGAATTGTTTGTTGCGAACCACCCATGGGCGCGAACCACGCGCAAACAACGAAACCCTCAGCCCGGCCCGGATTTTGTCGCAGCCTCGGCAGCGCCATGGGGGTGACGTCGCCTGTGCCCGGCCGCATATGCCACAAGTGACCCAAGCCCTCATCGTCGAGAACCTCGTCAAATCCTACGCCCCAGACCGCCCGAAGGCGGTGGACGGGCTGAACTTCACCATGGCGCGCGGGGCCACCATCGGGCTGCTGGGGGGCAATGGCGCAGGCAAGACGACCACCATCGCCATGCTGCTCGGCCTCCTGGTACCGACATCGGGGCGGATCACGGCATTGGGCCATGACATGGCGACGGACCGCTTCGCGGCGCTGGCGAGGATGAATTTTTCCTCGCCCTATATCTCGCTCCCGCACCGCATTTCGGTGCGGGAGAACCTGACGGTCTATGGCCACCTCTACAATGTCGCAGGCCTGAAGCGGCGCATCGCGCAATTGGCCGAGGAGCTGCAACTGACCGACTTCCTGGACCGCCCCGCGGGTGAGCTGTCTGCCGGGCAAAAGACGCGCGTGGCGCTGGCCAAGGCGCTGATCAACACGCCCGAATTGCTGCTGCTGGATGAACCCACCGCCAGCCTGGACCCCGATACCGGAGACTGGGTCCGCAGCAGCATCGAGCGCTACCGGGAGGCCACCGGCTGCGCCATCCTGCTCGCCAGCCACAACATGGCCGAGGTGGAGCGTCTGTGCGGCCATGTGCTGATGCTCAAGCGCGGCCAGGTGGTGGATGAGGGCAGCCCCGGAGAGCTGATCGCGCGCTTCGGGCGGGATGACCTCGAGCAGGTGTTTCTGGACATCGCGCGCGGCACCCGGGCGGAGGCAACGCCATGACGCCCTCCCTCCAGCGGGTCTGGGGGCTGGTTTACCGGCATTTGGCGTTGTACCGCCGCTCCCCGCCGCGTTTGATCGAGCTGATGTACTGGCCCATTTTGCAGATGATCGTCTGGGGCTTCATGACGGCCTATCTGGCGGGGTTGCAGAACAATGTCGCCAGTGCCGCGGCCGGCGTCCTGCTGGGCGGGGTGCTGCTGTGGGAAGCCGCTTTGCGCAGCCAGATGGGCTTTTCCATCTCCTTCCTGGAGGAGATCTGGTCCCGCAACCTTGGCCATATCTTCGTCTCGCCCTTGCGTCCGGGCGAGTTGGTGGCGGGGCTGATGGTGATGTCCGTGCTGCGCACCGTCGTGGGCGTGGTGCCGGCCATCCTGCTGGCCTGGCTGCTCTATGCCTTCAACGTCTTCGACATGGGCCCGGCGATGGTGTTCTTCTTCGCCGCCCTGATCCTGATGGGCTGGGCGGTGGCGCTGGGCTGCACCTCGCTCATCCTGCGCTATGGCGCAGGCGCGGAGAGCCTCGCCTGGTCCGTTCTGTTCGGCATCGCGCCCTTTGCCGCGGTGTTCTATCCGGTCAGCGTGCTGCCTGGTTGGCTGCAACCCGTGGCACTGGCGCTGCCGGCGGCGCATGTCTTTGAGGGGATGCGCGCGGCCTTGATGGAAGGCCGGGTCGCCTGGGGGCATCTGGCGGCGGCCTATGCGCTGAATGCGGCCTGGATTGCGGCGATGGGGTGGTTGTTCATGCGGCAATTCCAGTCCGCGCGTGTGCGCGGCGCGCTGCTGAACATCGGAGAGTAAGGGCTCTCGGCGGCCATTTGCCCTCAGCCCAAATAGCTGAAGACATCCCCCTCCGCCGCCACACCCTCGATATGGCGGCGATGCCACAGCGCGTAGAACAGCAGATGCCACGCGGCGGCGCCGGGCTTCTTCTCACCCGCATGCCGAAAGATCTGCTCCACACGGCCTGGCTTGCAGATTTCAGCAACCCCGGCCTGCCGCGCCACCAGCGGCCCCAGCACATCCGCCTTGCGCTCGATCCAGGCGCCGATGGGCACGGTGAAGCCCTGCTTGGGGCGGAAGGGCTCGCTGGCCGGGAAATGGCGGGAGAGCCATTCGCGCAGCAGATACTTGCCCTGGTTGTCCCGCACCTTCAGCGCGTCAGGAAGGCGAAACGCGGCCGCCGTGACACCGGAATCGAGAAAGGGGGTGCGGCCCTCCACCGCATGCGCCATCAGGCAGCGATCCAGCTTGGTCAGCAGGTCATTGGGCAGCCAATCCGCCACATCCAACGCCTGCGCCGCCTGCAGGCGGGTGCGCCCGCCACGCGCGGCGTCACTCTCGGCCGCCGCGATCCCGTCGCGCCAGAAGCGCGGATCACCGCGCAGCACATCCAGCCGGTCGAAGGTGCCGCGCGCGCGCATGGCGCGGCCCCAGCGCCACCAGGGCCGCATGGCAGACCGATAGCGCCCATAGCCGCCAAAGATTTCATCGCCCCCCTCGCCTGAGAGCACGACCTTCACCTCCTCGGCCGCGCGGCGGGCCAGGAACCAGGTGGGGATGATGGCGTAATCGGCGGCGGGATCATCCATGCAGGCGACGATCTCGGGCAGATGGCGCCAGACCATCGCCTCATTCACCAGCAATTCCACATGCTCGGCGCCCGCCGCTTCGGCGGCGCGGCGGGCGGCGGCGCGCTCATCGGCGGCGCCCTTCACGTCAAAGCCCGCGGTGAAGGCCTTCACCGGCTTCGCGTTCAGCCGCGCCATCATGGCGAGGATGGCGGCCGAATCCGTGCCGCCGGAGAGGAACAGGCCATAGGGCACGTCACTGCGCTGGTGCAGGCTGACGCTCTCCTCCAAGGCGACATCGAGGCGCGTGAGGGCGGCTTCCTCGGTGATGCTCTCGGGCGGCCCCTCGGGCAGGGCCATGCGGCGATGCCGCTCGACGATCTTGCCATCGGCGATGGTGATGCTCTCGCCCGGCAGCAGGCGGCGAATGCCCTGGAAGATGGTCTCGGCGCCGGTGGTGAATTGCAGTTGCAACAACTCATCCCGCGCCTCGGGCCGGATGCGCGGCGCCACGAAGCCGCCGGCGATCAGCGCCTGCGGCTCAGAGGCGAAGGCGATGCCGCGTTCGGATTCGGCGATGTAGAGCGGCTTGATGCCGAAAGGATCACGCGCCAGCACCAGGCGCCGCGCCGGGCGGTCATGCAGGGCAATGGCATACATGCCCCGCAGCGCATCCACGAAGCCGAGCCCATCGCGCCGATACAGGTGCAAAGGTGGCTCACAATCGGATTGCGTGGTGCAGAGCAGCTGATTCTGCTCACGCAGTTCGCGATAATTGTAAATCTCGCCATTGGCCACCAGCGCCGCGCCACCCGCAAAAAGCGGCTGATCGCCGGTCACCAGGTCAATGATGGAGAGCCGCGTATGGGCCAGCGCCACGCCGCCCGCCACATGCTGGCCCGAGCCATCCGGGCCGCGATGCGCCAGGGCCGCAACCATGGCATCCAGCGCGCCCTCGGGCGGCGTGGCGCCAGGGCGCAAAGCGAGGCCGGCCAAGCCGCACATCTATCGGTTCCTCATCGCTGCACCTTGTGCAGGAATTCGCGCCATTGCGCGAGGACCGGCGCCTCGGCGAAATGCGCCTCAAACCGGGCGCGGCCGGCGGCGGCCAGGCGGGCAGCGCGCGCGGGCTCGGCGAGCAGGGCGCGGATGGCTTCGGCCATCGGCTCGGGCGCATCCACCGGCACCAGAATGCCGGTCTGCTCAGCCTCGATCAACTCGGAGGGCCCCTGGGCGCTGGCCGCGATGACAGGGCGCGCGGCGGACCACGCTTCCAGCACCACATTGCCCAAAGGCTCATGCCGGGAGGGGCAGAGGAAAAGGTCACACTCGGCCAGCAGCGCACCGGTATCCATGCGCCAGCCCAGCAGTTCCAGCCTGTCCGCCACGCCGCATTCGCGGGCCAGCGCCTCCAGCGCGCCGCGCTCCGGGCCTTCGCCGGCGATGCGAAGCCGCACCCCGGGCGCCAGGGAAAGGGCGCGGATCAACGTGTCAAAGCCCTTGTTCTGGTGCAGGCGGCCCATGGCCAGAAGCTGCCCGGCACCGCCCGGCGGCGCCGCCGGGGTGCCGGTAAAATCCGTAACGAAATTGGGCAGGTAATGCACGCGGGCTTCAGGCCAGCCCTGGGCGATGATCCAGCGCCGCAAATCCCGGGTATTGCCCACCAGATGGTCGCAATGGCGGTAGTATTTCAGGTCGTAATAGCCGCCCAGCCGCCCCACCAGCGTCCAGTCACCGCGCGGCGTCATGCCCGTGGCGCGATTCATCCAGGCCATGGCCACGCGGGGCCGCCAGTCATGGAGAATTCGGCCCAGCCGCATGGGCGTCAGGATGTCGAGTGCGCCGCCAAAGCGCAGCTGCACGGGCGATACGGCGGCCAGCCGCGCGGCGCGCGCGGGATCACGGCGGATCACCGGCAGAACCGCCTCACCTGCATCATGCAGCGCGAGGGTGAGGCGTTCATAAAAGGCTTCGGCCCCACCCTGCGGCGCGCCGGCCATGATATTGGCCAGGCGGATCAACTTGGCGACCCGAGGGCAAGTGTCTCGAAGGATTGGGCCACATCATTCCAGTTGGGCCCTGGGCCCCGCGCCAGCGCCGCGCGATGCATCCGCAGCCAAAGCGCGTCATCACGCAGCAGCGCCTGTGCGGCGGCGATGAAGCCTGCCTCGTTGCGCGCCACCACGCCGGTCAGCCCATCCTCAATGCGTTCGGCGACGGCGCCGCGGTCCATCACCACGCAGGGCAGGCCGGCTGCCTGCGCCTCGGCCACCGCGAGGCAGAAGGTCTCGCCCGGGTCACCCAAATAGAGCATGCAACGCGCCTGGATCAGCCGTGCCTGCAATTCCGGGCGCGGCAGGGGCGCGAAAAGCCGCACGCCCGGCACGGCTTCGGCCTGTGCCAGAATGGGTGCCGCGCGCTGGGCCAGGCGTGGATCACCCCCATAGGTCGCCGCGCCCGAATAGGCGTGCAATTCGCCGCAGCCGATATGCGGCCAAAGCCGTGCCAGTTCATCCAGGCCCCGCAGCGGGTTGGAGGTAAAGACCGCGACCGGCGCCGGGGCCATGCGCTCGGGCGGCGAGGCGTCAAAGGGCGGCGCCACCGCCAGCGGGATTTCCGCACGCAGCCCCGGCAGCCAACGTGGCAGGCTGGAGGCGTGGAAATGGCCCAGCGTCACCAGTGCCGGGCGGGCGCGCAGCAGCGGCCAGGCATGGCGCGGCTTGCGCAGATAACGGGCCGGGTTGTGCAGCCACAGCACCCGCCGCCCACGCGGCAATTCGCCAAAGAGGCGCGGCACACGGGTGGCGATCACCAGAGCGGCCGTCGCGGGCAGGGTCGCGCGCTCGCCCTCGAAATGCAGGATCACCTCATGCCCGCGCCGCTGGAAGGCCTGCGCGAGCAGCGCCACGGCGGTCTCCACGCCGCCCAGCGGGCGCTGGCCAATGACACCAGCCTCGATGCGCGGGCCTTCATTGGCAAGCACGATCCTCAAGGCCGGTGCCGCTCCGGCTCCAGGCGGGCCTTCAAGTGGGACAGCAGCGGGAACAGCCCGGCGCAAAGCGCGATGAGAAGTCCCCAGCCGCCCTCCTTGTAGCCCTTGCGCGCGACGTAGCATTTGAACGTGCGCGAGACGAAGCGCCGGAGATTATTGCCCAGCGTGCCGATATCGCCCTGCGCCAGCAAATCCGCCGCCTTGGCACTGCTGTACCGATCCAGCCGGCGCAGCATGTCCGAGATATCGCGATCCACCTCATGGCGGATGCCGTGCGCCGTCAGGCGCTCACCCTCGCTTCCGGTCCAGTCAAGGCCGGGATGCACGCGCTGCGCGCGCCAATGCTTGGCGCCACGGCGAAACAGGATGGGCTTCAGGGTCGTACCGAAGCTGCCGCCCCAGCCATGCAGGATCAGCCGCTCCCCCACATAGTTATCGATCCGCACGCGGTGGAAACCCGCGCCGCTGCGCGCGATCAGGGCGCGGATCTCGGTGCCGAGCTCGGGGGGAACGCGCTCATCCGCATCCACCTCCAGCACCCAATCCCCCGTGCAGGCGGCGATGCCGGCATTGCGGCGCTCGCCTTCCAGCGCCCAGGCGCCCTCCAGCACAAGGGTGCCGGCTGCACGCGCGATTTCAGCGCTGGCATCCGTGCTGCGGTCCAGCACAATGACGATCTCATCCGCGAAGCCCAGGGCAGCCAGGCAGGCAGGCAGCCGCGCCGCCTCGTTGCGCGCCACGATGAGGGCCGAGAGCCTCATGCCGGCAGCGGGGCCAGGACGCGCCCGGCGGCCTCAACCACGGCGTCCACGGTGAGGCGTTGCATGGGCGTATGGGCCGGCGGCCCCTTCGCCAGGACGGCCTGGGCGCGGGTGCCGATGGGCGCGTATTCGCTCGCCGGTGTGGGGCCGAACAGGCCGATGGTCGGCGCGCCCGTCGCCGCCGAAATATGCATCAGTCCCGAATCATTGCCGATGAACAGCGCGGCACGGGACAGCACGGCCGCCACTTCGGGCAGCGAAAGCTGGCCCACCAGGTCCAGCGCCTCGGGCAGGGCGGCCAGCACGGGGGTGGCCATCTCGCGCTCGGGGCCGCCCGGCCCGCCGAGGATGGCCAGACGCGCGCCGGGCAGCAGCCCCTCCTGCCCGGTCAGCTTCTGGGCGAGG
>CANHTE010000041.1 GCA_947462945.1 Acetobacteraceae bacterium | reverse complement strand
GCGCGTCGGTTCCCGCCTCATCATCCTCGCCTCGCATGGAGAAATCGAATGGACCGGCGCAGTTTTCTGGCCCTCGGCGCGGCCAGCGCCACAACACCGGCCCTCGCGCAACCCGCGCGCGCGCGCACCCTGCGCTTCATGCCGCAGGCCGCGCTGGCCGTGCTGGACCCGATCTTCAATCCGACCACGATCGTGACGACCCACGCCTATTGCGTCTTTGACACGCTCTATGGTGCGGACCGCGCCCTGCGGCCGCATCCGCAGATGGCCGCCGGGCACAGCGTTTCGGCCGATGGCTTGAGTTGGACCATCACGCTGCGCGCTGGCCTGCGCTTCCATGATGGGGAGCCCGTGCGCGGGCAGGATTGCGTGGCCAGCATTCGCCGCTGGGCCGTGCGCGATGGCTTTGGCCAGGTGCTGATGCGCGCCGTGGCGGAGCTTTCCACGCCCGATGACAGCACCATCCTGTTCCGCCTGAACCGGCCCTTTCCGGCGCTGCTGGATGCGCTGGCCAAGCCCGGCGCCAGCCCCTGCTTCATGATGCCCGAGCGCTTCGCCGCCACACCGGCAGACCGCGCGTTGGGCCCGGAGGCCATGATCGGCTCCGGCCCCTGGCGCTTCCTCGCCAATGAGTATGTCCCGGGCTCCCGTGCGGCCTATGCCCGCAACGAGGCCTATCTCCCGCGGGATGAGCCGGCCGAGGCCGCCGCCGGCGGCAAGCGCGTGCATTTTGACCGGCTGGAGCTGGTCTGGATCCCCGATGGCGGCACGGCGGTGGCAGCGCTGCGCACGGGCGAGATCGACTGGATCGAATACCCCCTGCCCGACCTGGTGCCCGTGCTGGACCGGGATCGCGGCACCCGCACGCAGATTTATGACCCGAACGGCTTCCTGGGCTTCATCCGCTTCAACCACCTGCATCCGCCCTTCAACGATGTACGGGTGCGCCGCGCCATCCGCGACGTGGTGGTGCAGCCTGATTTCATGACGGCCGTGGCCCTGCCGCAGGACTGGCAGACATGCCACGCCATGTTCCCCTGCGGCCTGCCCGGCGCCAAGGAATTCACCCCTTCCCCACGCGGCGAAGCCGCCATGCAGCGCGCCCGCGATGCGCTCCGCGAGGCAGGCTATGGCGGCGAGCCCATCATCCATATCAACCCGAGCGATTTCCCCGCCGTGACCCAGCAAGGCCGCGTCACGGTGGATTTGATGCGCCGGCTCGGCGTGAACATCCAGGCGGTGGAGAGTGACTGGGCCAGCATCATCGCCCGCCGCGCCAATCGCGCGGCCCCCGCCCAGGGCGGCTGGAACCTGCACAACACCAACGGCCCGGCCGCCACCATCGCCAACCCGGCGGTGAGCTGGGCAATCCGCATGAATGGCGCCAATGCCTGGGCCGGCTGGCCGATGGATGAGGCGGTGGAAGCGCAGGTCGAAGCCTGGACCCTGGCCGCCGATGCCGAGACCCAGGCGGCCTCCTTCCAGCGCTTGCAGGATTTGCTGTGGGAGGCAGTGCCCATCGCGCCCACCGGCCTGTTCCGGCTGCGCACCGCCTTCCGGAGTGACCTGACGGGCGTGCTTCAGGCCCCCAACCCGATGCTGTGGAATTTGCGGCGGGGATAGCGCCCCCGCCGCGCCTCAGCGCTCGACTTCCTCGATGATCAGGCCGAAGGCGCCAGCGCCTTCGCTCAACAGATCGCCCAGGCCTTCCAGGCCGGTGAGGTAGGCACTCGCATCGCCGCGCACATTACGCTCGGCGGCAATTTTCAGCGCCTCCTGCCATTCTTCCGGCTCGTAATCGCCGCGGCCAACCCAGGCGAGCGCGATGAGGGCAACCTGCTGCTCCTCATTCAGCTCATCAATGTAGTCGGTGAGCATCTCCTCGGTGATTTCGTCTTCTTCCTCGTCCTCATCCTCGTCATCCTCGCCGCTCAGCAGGCCCTCTTCGGCGTCCTGCACGGCATTGGCGAGGTCCACGATGGTGGCGACAATCTCCAGGCTGATGCCAAGATCGAATTCCTCGCCCTCTTCCTCCGCTTGCGACATGCGATCACCCTCCTTGCTGCAACCTCGCCCGACCATAGCCGAGGGTCAGAATATCTTCGAGCATCCGTTCATGCGGGAAACGGGTCCCAGGCCGGCGCGAAATCCGGGTTCACGAAACGTCGATTCTTCGGCAGGGCGGCGATGGCGGCCAGATCCTCCGCACTCAGCACCAGCCGCGTGGCCGCCAGGTTCTCGGCCTGCCTGGCCGCGCTGCGCGCCTTGGGCACGGCAGCGACCAGCTTCTTCGCCAGCAAATAGGCCAGCGCCACCTGGGCGGGAGTGGCGCCATGCCTCGCCGCAATGCGGGTCAGCACCGGGTGTTCCAGAACCTCGCCCTTGCCCAGGGGCGTGTAGCTGGTCATGACGATGCCGGCCGGCTGCGTGATGTCCAACAGGGCCTGCTGGCTCAGCATGGCGTGCTGTTCCACCTGAAGGCAGGCGATGGGCGCGATATCCAGCGCCAGGGCCTGCCGCAGCAGGGCACTCGGAAAGTTGGAGACGCCCACGGCGCGGGCCAGGCCCTCGGCATGGAGATGCGCCAGCGCCGTCAGCACCGAAGGCAGGTTCAGCGCGGGCGAGGGCCAATGCACCAGCAGCAAATCCACATAAGGCTGCTTCAACCGCTCCAGCGAGGCCGCGAAGGCGGCACGGAAGGCCGGGCCGTCAGGCTTGTCGTGCCAGATCTTGGTGGTCAGGAAGACCTCGCCGCGCGGCACGCCGCTGGTTGCGATCCCGGCCCCCACGGCGGCCTCATTGCCATACATCTCGGCCGTATCAATGTGGCGGTAGCCAAGGCCGAGGGCGGATTCCACCGCCTCCTCGCAATCCCGGCCCTTGAGCGGCCAAGTGCCCAGGCCCAAGGCCGGCATGGTGAGCCTGGCGGTGGTGAGGAGGGGGCTGCTCATCGGGCGGAAAGATCCAGGATGCCGACAAAACCGCTCTCGGTTCCGAAGGCGAGGTGGGAGCCGGCAGGGTTCCAGGCCAGGGCCGAAACGCCACCCTGGCCGGGCGGGGCCACCGGCAGAACCCGCCCCGTGTTGATATCGGCCAGCAGCACCAGCCCATCCTCGAAGCCGGCCGCCACCATCTCATGCTGCGGGTGGCAGGCGACCTGGGTGCACATCACGCCATCGCCACCGGCCAGCTCGGTCGGTGCCTTGCCCATGGGGCCACCGCCGAAAAACGGCCAGAGCACCACGGCCTCCGCCCCGCTGGTGGCCAGCCATTTCCCCTTGTTGGTGAAAGAAAGGCTGTGCGTCTTGGACGGATAACCCGACATGCGCATGTGCTGGCCATCCTGCAGGCGCCAGCCATGCAGCGACATTTCCTGCATGGCGGTGACCACATGCCCGCCCTCGGGGTGGATAGCGATGGCGGCGTGGCTGCCCTTCCAATCCAGCAGGCGGGGCTTGTCCTCCTTCGCATTCACGAACCAGAGCGAGGCACCATTGTAATGGCTGGCCGCCACCCGCTTGCCCTTGGCGTCAAAGGCAATGCCGCCCACGGTGGAGGGATGCGCGAGAGATTTGAGCAGCCCCCCCTTCGCATCCAGCACATGCACCGCCTTGGCGACGGAAGCGGCACGGATGCCGCTCTCATGCGCCACCACATGCTCCACCCATTTGCTGCCGAATTTGGCGAGTTCCGTGGCCGTGCCATCCGGGGCAATGCGCATCACGCGGCCATCATCGCCGCCGGTGATCGCGCCATCCTGGCCATCGGCGCAGAGCGAGAGGACGGCGCCCTTATGCGCCTCCACGCTCAGCCAATCCTGTGGCGCCGAGACCTGCGCCACACGCACCGTGCCATCGCCGAGGCCGGCATGGAGCGAGCGCCCTTCCCGGCCAAAAGCAAGGCCAATCACCCAGGCGCCCAGCTCATGCGACGTGCCGCGCTGGCCCAGCAGGAATTCGAGTTCGGCGGCTTCGCTCACGCTGCCGTCCCTTGGGCCACCTGGCAGGCCTCGAAGCCACGGCGAAGCTGCGGGCGGTTCAGGTCCCGGCCGATGAAGACGATCTTGGACTTGCGCGCATCATCCGCCTTCCAGGGGCCGATGTAATCGCCATCGGCAATCATGTGCACGGCCTGGAAGGCAAAGCGCCGATCCTCATCCGGATAGGCCAGAATGCCCTTGGTGCGCAGCAGATCCTGCCCCTTGGCGGCCAGCAGATCACTCATCCAGGTGTTGAATTTCTCGGGGTCGATCGGGCGCGACACCTCAAAGGCCACGGAATTCACTTCGCTGTCGTGTTCGTGATGATCCTCGCCCGAGAGGAACTCCGGCTCACGCGCCAGGATGCGCTCCAGGTTGAAGGCGTCACGGCCGATGACGCTGGTGATCGGCACATCGGATTTCGTGCTGCGGATGAGTTCCACCATGGGGTTGATGGCGCGGATGCGGCGCTCCACCTCGACCGCCTCGGCCTCGCTCACCAGATCCATCTTGTTGAGCAGAATGAGGTCGGCGAAGGCGATCTGCTCCTCGGCTTCCTTGGTGTCATCCAGCCGGGCCAGCAAATGCTTCGCATCCACCACGGTGACGATGGCGTCCAGCCTGGTGGCACGCTTCACATCCTCATCCACGAAGAAGGTCTGGGCCACCGGGGCGGGGTCCGCCAGGCCGGTGGTCTCGACGATGATGCCGTCGAATTTCTCGCGCCGCTTCATGAGCGAGGAGAGGATGCGGATCAAATCGCCGCGCACGGTGCAGCAGATGCAGCCATTGTTCATCTCGAAGACTTCCTCATCGGCATCCACGACGAGGTCATTATCCACACCCAATTCGCCGAATTCATTGATGACGACGGCGAATTTCTTGCCATGGTTTTCGGTGAGGATGCGGTTGAGCAGCGTGGTCTTGCCGGCGCCGAGATAGCCGGTGAGGACGGTGACGGGAATTTGGTCGGACATGGGAGGGAGCCTTGAAAACGGTTGGGCGATATATGCGGCGGCGGCGCGGGCGCTACCAGACCTGCCTTTACCAGAGCGTGCGGACGCCATAGGCGCGAAAGATGGCATCGCTGGTGATGATGGTCATGTCCCGCCGGAGGGCAGTGGCAATGAGGAAGCGGTCCATGGGGTCTCGGTGATGCTCGGGAAGCGATGCGGCCAGGGCGGCATCCTCCCAGTTCATCGGGGCGAGGCGATATCCGCAGGTGGCCAGCCAATCCGGGAATTCCCCGGCGAAGCCCGGCGGAACAGGGCGCATCAGCCGGCCCATCGCGACCTTGCGCTGAATCTCCCACACCGTCACGGCCGCGACCTCGATCTCGCCGCGTGACATGATCTCTGCCGCGTCGCGTGCCATCCCGCGCGCGCCCGGGCCGTGGAAATCAATCAGGGCGCAGGCATCCGCGAGGAAGCCTGTCACACCTCCCAGCCCTCGGCGCGCAACTCCTCATCGGTGGTCAGCGGCGCGAAAATACGGGCGATCTCGGCGTGGTCAAAATTTTCCCAACCGGGCGCGCCGGCCAGTTCACCGCCCTGCCGCCGCGCCGGGCGTACCGGCACCAGCTTTGCCACGGGCTTGCCGTGGCGGGTGATGATGGTCTCCTCCCCCCGCTCCGCCTGGGAGACCAGGGCGGAGAGGTGGGCTTTCGCCTCAGCCAGGGTGGAGTGGTTCACCATGACCAGAATTTAGGTCACCACCCCTTGGGCTTCAAGCGGCCTCTTTGTGGATCGCATCGCCCAGCGTGGTGAAGATGCGGTCCACATGATGCTTCTCGATGATGAGGGGCGGGCTGAGCGCCACGATATCGCCCGTCACCCGCACCAGCAGGCCGTCATCGAAGCAGCGGCGGAAGACGCGCATGGCGCGCTCGCCGGGCTTGCCGTCCAGGGGAGCGAGTTCGATCCCCGCGATCAGGCCATGGTCCCGGATATCCACCACATTGGGGGCGGAGCGCATGGAATGCGCCGCCTCCTGCCAATAGCCCTCAATCGCGCGGACGCGGCCGGGCAAATCCTCGCGCACATGGATGTCAATGGCGGCCAGGGCTGCGGCGGCGGCCAGCGGGTGGCCCGAATAGGTATAGCCGTGGAAGAACTCGATGCCGGCGGCCGTGCCCCGGATGATGGTCTCGTAAATCTCGTTGTTCACGGCCACGGCGCCCATCGGCACGGCGGCATTGGTCAGCCCCTTGGCCATGGTCATGATATCGGGCGTCACACCCAGGCGCTCGCTGCCGAAATGCGTGCCGAGGCGCCCGAAACCGGTGATAACCTCGTCATAGATCAGCAGGATGCCGTGCTTGTCGCACAGCTCCCGCAGGCGCTTCAGGTAGCCCACCGGCGGCACCAGAACGCCGGTGGAGCCGGCCAGCGGCTCGACCATCACGGCCGCAATGGTATCGCCATGCAGGGCGACCAGCCGTTCCAGGTCATCGGCCAGATGCGCCCCATGGGCGGGCAGGCCCTTCGAGAAGGCGTTCCGCTCGGGCAGGTGGGTGTGCGGCAGGTGGTCCACATAGGGCAGCATGGCGCCGAATTGCTTGCGGTTGGTGCCAATGCCACCCACGGACATGCCGCCAAAGCCCACGCCGTGATAGCCGCGCTCACGCCCCACCAGGCGCACGCGCTGGGCCTGGCCCCGGGCGCGCTGATAGGCCAAGGCGATCTTCAGCGCCGTATCGGCGCTCTCGCTGCCGGAATTGGTGAAAAAGACGCGGTCCAGCCCCTCGGGCGTCAACTCCGCCACGCGCGCCGCCGCCTCGAAGGCGATGGGGTGGCCCAGCTGAAAAGTGGGGGCGAAGTCGAGGATGGCGGCCTGCTTCTGAATGGCTTCCACGATCTCGCGCCGGCCATGGCCGGCATTGCAGCACCAGAGGCCTGCCGTGCCGTCCAGGATCTCTCGTCCCTCGGGCGTGAAGTAGAGCATGCCCTCGGCCCGGGCGAGCAGGCGCGGCGTGTCCTTGAAATACTTGTTGTCCGAATACGGCATCCAGAAAGCGTCGAGGTTGTTCGGACGGGGGATCGAGAGTTCGTTCATGGCATCGGGCTCCAGGCTCGGGGGAGAGCTTAGACCTCTGCGGCGGGCTGCGCTATGCTGCCGGCCCGATCACGCAAGGACGCCCAATTCGTGCTCTCGACCTCGCCGCAATTCAAGGAAAACGCCAGCAAGGCCATGGCGGATGCCGGGCTGCAAAAGGCGCTGGGCACGGCGAAGGGCGCCTTTTTGCAACGCCGCGCGGCGGCCGTGGCGAATTTGCCGGAGTTCGAGGCGCTGCGGAACACCGCGCGGGACATCAAGAACCACACCCTCGCCCATCTCGATTTCTATCTGGAAACCTTCGCCGCCAATGTCGAGCGCGCCGGCGGCGTGGTGCATTGGTGCAGCACGCCCGATGAAGCCCGCGCCGCCGTGCTGGAAATCTGCCGCAAGGCCAATGCCAGGACCGTCACCAAGGGAAAATCCATCATCTCCGAGGAATTGGGGATCAATCATCACCTGGAAGAACACGGCATCACGCCGGTTGAGACGGATCTGGGAGAATACATCATCCAGCTGCGCGGTGAGATTCCCTCCCACATCATCGCCCCCGCCTTCCATTTGAACCGCGAGGATTGGGAGGCTGATTTCCGCCGCGCCCATACCGACCTCGACCCCGACCGCGTCTTTCACGAGCGGCGGGACATCCTGAGCGAAGCGCGCACCCGGCTGCGGGCCAAATTCCTGGCCGCTGATGTGGGCATCACCGGCGCCAATTTCCTGATCGCGGAAACCGGCTCCAGCGTCATCGTCACCAATGAGGGCAATGGCGACCTCACCCAGACCCTGCCGCGTGTGCATATCGCGCTGGCCTCCATCGAGAAGGTGGTGCCCACGCTGGAGGATGCGACAAGCCTGCTGCGCGTGCTCGCGCGTTCGGCCACCGGGCAGGATTTTTCCGTCTATACCACCTTCAGCACCGGGGTCCGCCGCAAGGGTGATCTGGATGGGCCGGAGGAGTATCACGTCGTTCTGATTGACGGCGGCCGCTCCAACATGATCGGCACGGAATTCCAGGAGATGCTGCGCTGCATCCGCTGCGCCGCCTGCATGAATCACTGCCCGGTCTATGGCACCACGGGCGGGCATGCCTATGGCTGGGTCTATCCCGGCCCCATGGGCAGCGTCCTCACGCCCAGCCTGATCGGCGTGAAGGAAGCCGGCCACCTGCCCAATGCCAGCACCTTCTGCGGCCGCTGCGAAAGCGTCTGCCCCGTGAAAATCCCCTTGCCCAAGCTGATGCGGCATTGGC
>CANHTE010000040.1 GCA_947462945.1 Acetobacteraceae bacterium | reverse complement strand
GTCGGCGCCTCGCTCATCATGTCGGCCATCGGCGGGCCGGCGCGCAGCCTCGCGCCGCTGCTGCTGGGGGCGGCGCTTTCGGCCTGGCTGGGGCTGCTGGCCCTGCGCGCTTTGACGGCGAGCGGGCGAATCCGTCAGGATGCCGCCATCGGCGTGGTACTCTCGGCCTTCTATGCGCTGGGCACGGTGGGGCTTTCCATCGCCCAGGCCATGCCCCATGCGGCGCAGGCCGGGCTCTCGCATTTCATCCTGGGCCAGGCGGCGACACTGACCGAGGGCGATGCCTTGCTGGCGGGTGGGCTCGCCCTGGGGTGCATCGCGGCTGTCGCGCTGCTGTTCCAGCCCTTGCGCGCCATGTGCTTTGACGAGGCCTTCGCCCGCAGCCAGGGGTTGCCGGTGCGCGCGCTGGATCTGGGCCTGCTGGCGCTGCTGCTGGCGGTTTGCGTGGCCGGGCTGCCGGCGGTGGGGCTGCTGCTGGTGGTGGCGCTGCTGATCGTGCCCGCCGCCGCTGCCCGCCTGGTGACGCGGGGTCTGCCCGGGATGGTGCTCGTGGCCGGGTTGCTGGGGGCCGCAGCCGGGGCCAGCGGCGCGCTGATCTCGACCCGCTTCGAGAATATCCCGACCGGCGCGGCCGTGGTGCTGGCCGGGCTGCTGGGCTTCGGCGCCGCCGTCATCCTGGCGCGCCGATGACCGAATTCCTGCAACTTGATCTGCCGGCCTTGCTCGCCGCCATCCTGGCCGGCGGCACTTGCGGCCTGCTGGGCTCCTTCCTCGTGCTGCGGCGCGAAAGCCTGTTGGGGGACGCATTGTCCCATGCCGTGCTGCCCGGCATCGTGGTCGGCTTCGCGCTGACCGGGCTGCGCAGCGCCGGGCCCATGCTGCTGGGCGCGCTGGCGGCGGCGGTTCTGGCCACGCTGGCCATCGGCTGGGTGAAGCGGGTGGCACGCCTGGAGAGCGGCGCAGCCACCGGCCTGGTCTTCACCGGCTTTTTCGCCGCCGGCCTGGTGTTGCTGGAAGTCACCGGCGCGCGCAGTGCGGATCTGGACGTGGATTGCGTCCTGTTCGGCCAATTGGAAACCCTGGTCTGGCTGGAAGCGACGGGCCTCGCCTCCTTGTTCGATCCGGCGGCGCTGGCCGGCCTGCCCCGGCAATTGGGGCTTCTGGCGGCGGTGGCGCTGGTGGCCGGGCTGGCAGTGGCGCTGTTCTGGCGCCCTTTGCAGCTGATCGCCTTTGATCCCGCCTTCGCCGCCTCGCTCGGGCTGCGGGTCGGGCGGTGGGAGATGGGGTTGAACCTGCTGATCGCGGCCGCGGCGGTGGCGGCCTTTGAATCGGTGGGCAGCATTCTCGTGGTGGCGCTGCTGGTCTGCCCCCCCGTGGCACTGCGGCTGCTGACGGATCGCTATCACGTGCAAGTGCTGGGCGGCGCCGGGTTGGGTGCGGCGCTCGGGGCCTCGGGCGTATTGCTGGCCGGGCCCCTGCCGGCGGCGCTGGGGGTCAGCCTTTCGCTGAATGCGGCCGGGTTGATCGGCACGCTGGCAGGGCTGGCTGTCGCGGCCTGCCTGATGGTGCGGCAAGGGCGGGTGGCCCCTGCCCTACCGACCCACGCATATTCAAGCCGCGCATCCGTGCAGCGCGATCCGAAAAACGCTGCTGGCGAATAACCCGCAACCTTCCCGCTTTCGGGGAGCCGGCGCTAAGCGCCGCGCTGCCGCGCTGCCAGCGCGCTGACCTCGTCGCGAAGGAAGCGCCCCGAGGCATCCAGCTCACCCGCCAGGCCGCGCAATTCCCGCGCGGCCACATCAGTCTCGACCACATCGCCGCTCAGGACATTCGCGCCCTCAGAGACGCTCGTGGTTGCCGACGCCGCCTGTGCCACGCAGCGCGCAATCTCCCGCGTGGCATCGCCCTGCTGGGACACGCCATTGGCGATGGCGGCCGAAATTGCGTGCAACTCCTGGATGGTTTGGCCGATGCCGCCAATGGCCAGGGCGGCGCCCTCCGTCGTGGCTTGGATGGCGGTGATCTGGGTGGCGATTTCCTCCGTCGCCTTGGCCGTTTGGAGGGCGAGATTCTTGACCTCACCCGCCACCACGGCGAAGCCCTTGCCCGCCTCGCCGGCGCGCGCGGCCTCAATGGTGGCGTTCAGGGCCAACAGATTGGTTTGCGCGGCGATCGTCTCGATCAGCCGCACCACTTCGCCGATGCGCTGCGCCGCTGTGGAAAGGCCGCGCACTGTGGCATCGGTCTCCCGCGCTTCCGTCAACGCGCGGTCGGCAATGCCTGAGGCCTGGGTCACCTGGCGGGTGATTTCGGAAATGCTGCTGGCCAATTCCTCGGCCGCTGCCGCCACGGCCTGGACATTCGTCGTGGCCTCCTCGGAGCCGGCGCCGAGCGATTGCGCCTGTCGCGTCGCCCGCTCCGCGAGGTCAGAGAGGCGGCTGGCGGCGGCCAGGGTGAGCGAGGCGCGCTCAGCCAGCTTGTCGGCAGCCTGGGACAAGGCGGCCTCCAGGGCGGCCGCATTGGCCACTGCCGCCTCACGCCGCGCCTGTTCCGCCTGCGCGCGCTCGGCGTCGCTATTCACCCGCCAAGTGCGGGTTTCGAGGCGCGAGTGGCGCAGGGCCTCGATCGCATGGGCCATCGCGCCGATCTCATCGCGCCGGGCAAGATGCGGCACCGCCGCATCCAGATCGCCCCCTGTCATCTGGGTGACGCTGTCGCAGAGTTCGTTCACCGGGCGCAGCATCCGTTTCGCGCTCCACCAGCCCAGCAAGCCCATGACGAGCAGCGCAACGCTGCCAGCAATGATGCCGTCCCGAAGGAGCCGCGCCTCATTGGCCGCCAGCCCGGCCAGCGATTGGCCGGCAGAAAGCACGCCGATCTGGCGGCCGGAGGCGTCGCGGATCGGTTGATAAATGGTCAGGTGCTCCTGGCCGAGGATGACGTTCTTGCCCCGGAAGGTCTGGCCGCCCGTGATCGCCGCGCTGTAGGCCGGGCCGGCCGCGAGCCGGGTGCCGGTGGTTCGGGTGCCGTCGGGCCGGACCACGCTCGTCGCCACGCGTTCATCGCCCTTGAAGATGGTCGCCACCGCGCCGCCCGCGCGGGAGACCATGTCCACCAGGTCATTGGCGCCGTCCATCACGCGCTCGCCCCGGGCCAGTTGGCCCTCGGGCGTCATGCGCCAGGCCCCGCCGGCCGAGGCCTGGGCGGTGGCGTGTTCCAGCAATTCCATGTCCCGCTCCAGCCGCTGCTGCAACTTGGCGGTCTCACTGGAGTTGAAACTGTGGCTCGACCAAGCCTGGAGCCCAAGCACGGTGACGGCAATGGCCAGACTGCCTGCCAGCGCGATGCGGGCGGCAAAGCTGATGGCCGGGAGGCGCCGGAAGAGGTCTTGCATGCTGCGTCTTTAATGAGCCGACCTTTCCGGCCGGTAAATGACACCCAAAACGCCAGGCCGCGTCCAGCCCCTGGCCGAAGTCGCGTCATGTCAGGGGATGGCGGGAGCGTGCAGGGAATTGGGGCGCATGCCGGCTCTCCTGCCCACCAGTCAGCCAACCATCTGGCCGCTGGGGCGGAATGGCGGACGGGAGGGGCGGTGAAACATGACACGGGCATGAAACCGCGTGCCGCCCGGCTCAACGGGCAAATTACCTTTGCTTTTTGATGCCTTCGCATTTATTGATATTTGACGTAATTTTTAACCCCGCAGGAGCCCCCCATGGCCTATCCCCGCCGACCGCATCCTGACAAGAATGCCACCGTGAGTTGGGGCGGCGTTCTGGCCTATGGCATCATGATCGCGCTGGGTATGCTGGCGCTGACGCCGTTGATCGCCACCCTGCTGTGATCAGCGGGCCTCCGGCCACCAACCACCTGGCCCATCCCGAAAGCCCGGCGTTTCAAACACACTGACCACCGGGAGTTCGGCCGGCCAGGCTGCGGCCCAGGCGCGGGTCTGGATCATCGCGACACAAAGCCCGACGGGGCGAAGCCCCGCCGCCGCCAGCAGCGCCAGCCCCGCCTGGGCCGAGGAGCCTGTGGAAATCACATCATCCACCAGCAGCACCCTCCGCCCAGCCAGGCGCGGCAGCATGCGCGGGTCCAGCCAGAGCCGGCGCTCGGCCGTGGTGGTAATGGAGCGCATGGGCACGCTCAGCCGGTCCTCATACCAAAGCTTGCGGGAATAGCCGGCGGCAACCCAGTGCGGATGGCCCAGCCGCTCGGCCAGCAAGGGGGCAAAGACATGCCCCAGGGTGGGCAGACCCAGCACCATCTCCGCGCCCAGCGGGGCGACGGCCTCGGCCATCCAGCCGGTGAGGGCATGGATCACGGGGAAGCTGGCCTGGGTGGCGATCAGCCCAGCCACGCCAATGGGGCGGATGGGCAGGTGCAGGAAGCGCCCATCCGGCATGGGTGCGGGGTATCGCGCGCCGAAGGGCGGGCCGGGATCGGGTTGCGTGTCGAAGCTTTGCCAGGGGTCGGTCACGGCTCAACCCCTCTCACGGCACGCAGCACGCGTCAAAACGCCGCGCGGCTTGACGCCCCGGGCCGAGCGGCCGATGTGAGCGCCCAAAGCTTTGGGAGCCCGCCATGTCCATCACCCGCCGCCTGGCCATAGCCCTTCCCGGCCTGGCCTTGCCGAACCTGGCCTTGCCGAGCCTGGCCCGGGCGCAGTCGCGCCCCATCCGCGTGGTGGTCCCCTTCGCCGCTGGCGGCGCGGCCGATAGCGCCACGCGCAGCATCATGCCCCGCATCGCGGAACGACTGGGCCAGACCATCATCGTGGAGAACCGCACCGGCGCCGGCGGCTCGGTCGGCGGGGGCGAGGTGGCGCGCAGCGCGCCGGATGGCAACACATTGCTGATGGATGCCTCCAGCCACATCGTGAATCCCAGCCTGCTGCGCGGCCTGCCCTTTGATTACGCGACGGCCTTCACGCCCATCTCACTCGTCTGCACCTTCCCGCAGGTGCTGGCGGTCAAGGCAGACCTGCCCGCGCGCAACCTGGCGGAGTTCATCGCGCTCGCCCGCCGCCAGCCGCTCAATATCGGCACACAGGGCAATGCCACGGCCGGGCATCTGGGCCTCGCGCAGTTGAACCGCGCGGCCGGCATCGAGACGACGCATGTGCCCTATCGCGGCGGCGCCGATGCGGCGCGGGACCTGGCCGCTGGCACGCTGGATGGCTGCTTCATCACCATGCTCTCGGCCGGGCCCATCGTGGATGGCGGGCGCGCGCGCTTCATCGCCGTTTCGGCCGCGGCACGCGTGCCGCTGCGCCCGGACGTGCCCACCTTCGCCGAACTCGGCACGCCCGGCATCGAGCTGAGCGAGTGGGTGGCGATGTTCGCCCCCGCCGGCACCCCGGCCGCCCCCATCGCCGCCCTGCATGCGGCGCTGGCCGACACCCTGGCCGAGGCGCCCGTGCAGGCGCGGCTGGCGCAACTCGCCGCCGTGCCGGTGGGCAGCAGCCCTGCCGAATTCGCCCGCTTCGTCACCCAGGGCCGCATAGCCATGGCCGAATTGGTGCGCGTGGCGAATATCAGCATTGAATAGGCGCGCCCTCCTCGCTCTCGCAGGCACGCCGCTTGCCGCCCGCGCGGATGCGCCCGAGGTACTGCTGCTGGCCGGCCAGCCCGTGCTCGAACTGGCGCGGCACCCGACGGTGGGCCCACGGCTGCGCTCCATGTCAGCCGGGCGGCAGCGCATCGTCAGTGACACGCTGCGCGGCGCCGGGCCACCGCTCGCCATCACCGACGGGCGCTGGGTACATGGCTACGGCGTGACCGAGGAGGCGCGGGTCTTCCTGGGCTTCGACACCCACACGGAATCGGTGGTGATCCTGTTGCTGCAAAATGAGCGCCCCTCCCTTTTCATCCCGCCGCGTGTGGCGCCCTGGCCGGCCGCGTTGCAGCCGGCGCTGCGGGATTTCGCGCCCGACATGGCGGCGGTGATGCGCTTCAGCGGCTAAAGCACGCTCCAGCTCATTGTTTTCGGACATCTTTATCCGCTCAAACGATTCCTTTTGAACGGGTGAAGCTCCACCCCTTGCAGCAAGGCCGGCCGCCACCTGGGCGCCCGCTTGGGCCAGGTGCAAGGGGCGTGCCCTGCGGTCCTGCGCCAAGTCCCGGCGGACCAAGCCACGCCTTTCCAGGCCCTCCAGCAGCAAGCCAACGCTGTTGCGATCAATCCCGATCAACAGGGCGAGCCGCCGCTGATCCATGCCCGGCTCCTCGGCCGGACTGCCGAGCGCTGGATACTCCAGATGGGTCAACCCCGCATCGGCCAGGGCTTCAGCCCCCACCGGCGGACACAATTGATGTAGCCGCCGGGCGAGAAAGGCGGGGCGATGATGCAGCCGGGGACCGAAGCGGAGAGATGATCCGTCATAATGCTGATCATCATGATCATGCTTGATTGCGTGGTCCCGCGTGATCCTGCGCGCCGAGCAGCCAGGCCCGCACCGCCGGGTCCTCTGCCAAGCCCGCCGCGCGCCGCCGTGCCTCGCGCGCTGCCTCCGCCTCGCCGAGCAGGCCCAGCACATGCGCCCGCGTGGCCCACCAGGGCTGATAGCCCGCGAGCTCGCCCGCCAGGCCATCGAGTTCCCGCAAAGCCGCCTGCGCATGGCCGGCATCGGCGATGGCGGCCGCCCGCGCCACCAGGACGCCTGCCGTGGGCGAGAGCCGTGCCAGGAGGTCATACAGCGCGAGCAGGGCGGCAGCCCGATCCGCCCCGGTGATCCGTGCCTCGACATGCACGGATTGGATCGCGGCCTCGATCTGGAAGCGGCCCGGCAGCGCGGCCCGCGCCGCGTCGCGCAGCAGGGCCTCCGCCTCGGCGATGAAGGCGCGCGACCAGGCTTGCGGGTCCTGCGCGGAGAGCGGGACAAAGCGGCCGGCCGCATCGCGCCGCGCGCCGCGCCGCGCCGCAGCGTAGAGCATCAGGGCGAGCAGCCCCTTGGGTTCGGGCGCCCCGGGCAGCAGGGCCACCAGCAGCCGGGCCAGCCAGATCGCCTCCTCCACCAGCCCGGTACCGCCCGCACCATCCGCCAACAAATCCGCCCAACCGGTGCCGAAGGCGGCGTAGATGGCGTTCATCACCGAATCCAACCGGGCGGGAAGCTCGGCGGCGCCGGGAAGCTCGAAGCCGATCCCGGCATCGCGAATCCGGGCCTTCGCCCGCACCAGCCGCTGCGACATGGCGGCCGGGGATGTCAGGAAACAGGCGGCGATGCGCGCCGCATCCAGCCCCAGCACGGTTTGCAGCATGAGCGGCGCCTGCGCCTCCAGCGCAATGGCCGGATGCGCGCAAACCATGAGCAACTGCAAACGGCGATCCGGGATGTCGGCCGTCTCGGGCGCCTCCTCCAACAGAAGGCGCAGCGTAGGCTCGGCCGCCGCGCGCACCTGGATGTGCCGATGCGCGTGGCCATGCTGGCGGCGGGCGGCGGTGAGCAGCCAGGCCACCGGATTCTCCGGCATGCCTGTCTCAGGCCAGCGGCGCAGCGCCGCATGGAAGGCTTCGGACAAGGCATCCTCCGCCGCCGCCACATCGCGCGTACGGGCGGCGAGGATGGCGACCAGCCGGCCATAGGCCTGCCGCGCCGCCAGCTCCGCCGCCGCAGCAGCACTCATGCGTCGGCGGGCGCCAGCAGGATCGGGCGGATCTCCACGGAACCGACGGCGGCCGCGGGGCTGCGCGACGCCCATTCGAGTGCTGTGTCCAAATCCGGCACCTCGATCGCGACGAAGCCGCCCAATTGCTCCTTGCTGTCCGCGTAGGGGCCGTCCTGCACATGGCGCTGGCCGTCACGCAGGCGGAGCGTGGTCGCCAAGATCGGCGGCTCCAGCCCATGGCCGCCAGTCATGACGCCGGCCGCACGCATGGCGCCGATATAACCCGTCCAGGCGCCCCAATAGGCGGGGGCAGCCGCGGGGTCGTTCCGCTTCTGGAACTCGGTGGCCGGCTCGGCGAAGATCAGGGCGTATTGCATGGGCGGTCTCCAACAGAATCGAGGGATCATCCCCTCGCCGGCATGAGCCCCGCCACCCCTTGTTTTCGACAGGCACCAAAAAAGAAAATGGGCGAGAGGTTCCCCCCTCGCCCCTGTTCGGGACCGCCTTGGAAGGTGGGCCTAGGCCGCCTCCTGCTCCTCGGTTGCTTCCGGCTTCGGCCCGCTATCCAGGCCCTTGGCCGAGACATCGCGGTCCACAAGCTCGATCACGGCCATGGCGGCGGCATCGCCATAACGGAAACCGGCCTTCAACACGCGGCAATAGCCGCCCTGGCGGTCCTTGTAGCGCTCGGCGATGGTCGTGAAGAGCTTCTCCACAACGGCATCATCCATCACCACCGCATAGGCCTGGC
>CANHTE010000039.1 GCA_947462945.1 Acetobacteraceae bacterium | reverse complement strand
TCACCTTCTTCGTCGCGCTGCGGGTGGATGCCGCCGAAGACGAGCCGGATTCCAGGTTCCGCTGGATGATGACCGGCCTGGTCGGCAATCTGGGTGTGCTGGCCTATTTCAAATACGCGAATTTTGGTGTGCAGAGTTTCAACCAGGTCGTCACCGCGATGGGCCTGGCGCCCACACCCTGGCATGAGATCATCCTGCCCATCGGCCTGAGTTTCTACGTGCTGCAATCGGTCAGCTATCTGATTGACGTCTGGCGCAAGGATGTCCCGGTCAGCCGCAACTTCGTGGCTTACGCGGCCTATAAGGCGATTTTCAGCCAGCTCATTGCCGGCCCCATCGTGCGCTATGCCGAGATCGAGCAGGATCTGAAGCATCGCGTCCATAGCTGGGAAAAATTCGGTCTGGGCGCCCGGCGTTTCATGATCGGCTTCTGCATGAAGGTGCTGATCGCCGACACCATCGCCCCCATGGTGGATGTGGTCTATGCGCTGCCAAACCCCTCCATGGCCGATGCCTGGGCGGGGGCCATCGGCTATACGCTGCAGCTCTTTTTCGATTTCGCCGGCTATTCGGCGATGGCCATCGGCCTCGCGCAGATGTGCGCCTTCCGCTTCCCGGAAAACTTCAACAACCCCTATCTCTCGGGGAATATCCAGGAATTCTGGCAGCGCTGGCACATAACGCTGAGCCGCTTCCTGCGCGACTATCTTTACATCTCGCTCGGCGGCAACCGGAAAGGCCCGGTGCGCACCTATGTGAACCTGCTGATGACCATGGTGATCGGCGGCTTCTGGCATGGCGCCAACTGGACCTTCATCCTCTGGGGGTTCTGGCATGGCGGGCTGCTCGCGCTGCACCGCTATTGGCGTGCGGCGGGGAATGGGCCGATGCCCTATATCCTCGGCAACGCGCTGCTCATGCTGGCGGTCGTGCTGGGCTGGGTCGCCTTCCGCGCGCATGACGTGACCAGTGCCTTTGCCATGTATGGCGCGATGTTCCTGCCCTCCAGCATCGGCCTTTCCGACGCGCTGGCCTGGCAGGTCACGCCGGACCAGTGGTGGTGCCTGCTGATCGGCGTGGTGCTGGTCTATCTGCCGCTCGCGGGCAGCCGCCTGCCCTGGCAGCAACCGGTGGAGGCGATGAACGGCTTCTGGCGCCTCTGCTGGTTCTGGGCGCCGACGGCGGGGTTCATCCTGGGGATGATCCTGCTCTACAGCCGCGCCGCCGTTCCCTTCCTCTACTTCCAGTTTTGAGGAGCGCGCGATGATTGAGAACTGGATCAAGCGGATGGCGACCCTCCAGGCGGCGGCGATCATCGCCATACTGGGCTGGGGTGCCTGGCAGGGTGTGGCGGCCATCCGCTCGGCCCCCGCGCAGCAGCGCCTGCAACCGACCCTGACGCTGGAGGCCTTTCTGGCGGGGCGCTTCGCCGCGGCGGTGAACCATGTCATGGCGCATAACCTGCCGGTGGACGCCTATGCGCGCGCGGCGGGTGGTTACTTCCGCTGGCGGGTCTTCGCCTCGGGCGGGCCCCAGGTGCGGCTGGGCTACGCGGACTGGCTTTTCTTGACGGAGGAGCTGCGCCCCTGGCCCGATGCCGCCGCCGCCATGGCCGAGCGCGTGGCCGGCCTGGCCCGCATCAAGGAACGCCTGGCCGCGCAGAATATCACCCTTCTGGTGGCCATCGTGCCCGACAAGGCGCGGGTGCAGGCCGAACAGCTTTGCGGGGCGCCGCTTTCCGCCCAGGCGGCGGGGCGCCATGCGGAACTCGTCGCCTCCTTCCAGGCGCGCGGCATCACGCCCATCCCGCTGCTGGAGCCGCTGCGCCACCTCGCCGCCCAGCGCGGCGCCTATTGGCGCACCGACACGCATTGGAACCAGGAAGGTGCGGCCCTCGCTGCCCGGCAGATCGCCGAGGCTGCGGCTGGGCTGAACCTGGATCGTCCGGGCGGCTTCGTCACGAGCTTCGCGGCCGAGGAGAGCCATGGCCCGGGTGATCTGCTGCGCGTCATGGGCGTTGCCATCATGCCCGATGGCTGGCGCCCCGCGATGGATCGCCAGCGCCTCGCCACCACCGCTGCACCTGCCCCGGCGGCAGGCGGCCTGCTGGATGACGAGGCCTCGCCCCAGGTGGCGCTGATTGGCTCCTCCTATTCACTCAACGCCAATTTCCACGGCTTCCTGCAGGAGGCGCTGGGCGCTGCGGTGACCAACCTTGCCCAGGCGGGTGGGGGCTTTGCCGGCGCGGCACGCAGCTATTTCTCCGGCGCCACCTTCCGTGAGGCGCCGCCCCGCGTGATCATCTGGGAGGTGCTGGAGCGCGGCATGGTGCAGCCGGTGGGCGAGGAGGAGCGCGCCTTCCTGGCGCAATAGCCGGCAGTCACGATTGACCACAGGCAGGCCGCGCGGCAGGATTTCCCACCTGCCACACGGAGTTTCCCATGCATCGCCGCACGCTGCTTGCCCTCGCTCTCGCCCTGCCCGCGTCCGGCGCCATGGCGCACCCGCATCACGACCTGACGGCCGAGCGATCCGGCCATATCGAGCAGCAGATCATGGCCTTCCGCGTCGGTCTCCAGGCTGCCGCGCGTGAGCGGGATGTGGCCAGGCTGCGTGATATGCTTGCGCCTTCCTTCACGCATACCCACACCACGGGCAAGGTGGATGGCCGCGACGCGCGGCTGATCTCCATCCTCTCGGGCGATCCGGTGATCGAGTTGGCCGCGGTGGAGGAACTTTCGATCCGCGTGCTCAACCCGGATGCGGCGATCATCATGGCACGCAGCCCCATTCGCAGCATGACCGAGAACCGCGTCACCCAGGTGCGTTGGGTGCAGATGATGGCGCGCGTGAATGGCGAATGGCAGCTGGCCGCCAGCCAGGCGACGCGCGTGCCTGAAGGCGCATAGCGCGGGCCTCACGGCGAAGCTGCGGCCCCGCCCGATCAGCCCGGGTTGCGCAGATTTTCCCGCAGGGTGCGCCCCGCATAGTCACGCCGGAAGATGCCGCGCCTTTGCAGTTCGGGCACCACCATCCGGCCGAACTCCTCGAAGGTGGTGGGAAAGATGGTGGGTGGCAGGATGAAGCCATCACACGCGCCGGAGGCGAACCAATCCTCCATGATATCCGCGATCATGGCGGGCGTGCCGGCCACCAATGCGCGCGGCTGTCGCACCGCCTCGGCGAAGGTGATGCCCTTCGCGCGGGCCACCTGCATCATCCGGTCCCGGTGGCCCTGAACGCCCTGGTTGGTATCGGCCGCCGCCATGGCTTCGGGCGTGTCCACGCGGCTGAGATCCGCCACCACGGACCAGGAGCTGGAGGCGATGACCAATTCCGGGTCCACCAGGGATTCCAGATGCGCGGCTTTTTCACGCGCGATGCTTTCCGTCTCACCCACCACCACTGTCATGGAGGGCAGCACGGCGCATTCATCGGGGTTGCGGCCGATGGCTTCCATGCGCGCGCGAATATCCGTCCGGTAGGCGAGGGAATCCGCCTTGGTGGCCGGCGTGGCGAAGATCATCTCGGCCCAGCGCGCGGCGAAGGCACGGCCGCGCGGCGAGGCGCCCGCCTGCATGATGCCTGGCCGCACCTGTGGGCTGCGCGGGATGGAGAGCGGCCCGCGCGTGCTGACGTATTTCCCCTGGTAATGGGCGTAGCGCACCTTGGATGCATCGGCGAAGACGCCGCTTTCGCGGTCCAGCACCAGGGCGTCCTCCTCCCAGCCATTCCACAACGCGTCGCAGGCCTCCATCACCTCATCGGCCATGTCGTAGCGCTCCTCCTTGGGAGGCAGCCCCGCCACGCCGCAATTCTGCGCCTCGAAATCGCGTCCGGTGGTGACGACATTCCAGGCGGCGCGTCCGCTGCTGATCAAATCGAGCGAGCCCAGATAGCGCGCGATGACATAGGGCGCGATGAAGCTGGTGGAGAGGGTGACGCCAATACCCAGATGCTCCGTCACCCGTGCCATCAAAGGCGCCAGGATCATGGGGTCCACCAGGCTGAGCTGCCCGCCACGGCCCAGATAGTCATCATAGCTGCCCTTGTAGAGATCGGGGATGCCCAGACCATCCGCGAAGAAGCAGGCATCGAAGCGGGCCGCCTCCAGCACGCGGGCAATGTGTTCCCACCGGCGCGGATCAAACAAATCATCGAGCGAAGCGGAAGGGTGGCGCCAAGTGCTGGGATAGCTCGCTGACGGGCCGGCCTTCAGATAGGCCACCAGATGCATCTTGCGGCGCGGCGTAGTCACGCGAGGCTCTCCTCGGAGACCGCGCGCAAATCCACCTCGAAGGCGAGGCCGGTGACGGGCGGATGCGCCGGCACCAGGGTCAGCCCGCCCCAGGCCAGCGGCAGGCTGCCGGCCACGATTTCCCGAACAGGATCGAGCGGGTGGATGGTATAGGCCTGGGCGCCCGAGATGCGCCCTGGATCAACGCGCAGCTCCGTCATCCGCGCGCGCAGTTCCGCCATCACATACTCGGCCTTGATGCGCAGGCCTGCGGGCGAGACATCGCCACCGCCCACGATACCCTCCTCGAAGCTGGCCGCTGGGCGGTTTTCAGGCTTGCCGGAGATGAAGAAATCCTCACCCCCCGGGCCCTCGGCCGGGACCGTGAAGGTGATGGCGAAAAGCACCACGCTGGCGGGTGGTGCCAGGATGGGGGCCAGGTTGCTGCGGCCGATGGGATAGGGTGCTTCGGCCGTGAAGCCCTCCGCCTGCAACGCCGCCAGATAGCGTTCATTGAAGGCGACGAATTCCGCGATGGGCAGCGGCAGGGGCGAGCGCAATTCGCAGGCGGCCAGCGCTTCCGGCGGGCGGCCCGCCGCCTGGAGGATGGCGCGCGCGGCAGCCAGGCCCTGGGTGAGCGGCATCGGGTTGCGGAACCGCACGCGGCGCAGGGCGAAGCCTGGCTCGGCTGCGATACCGCCGGAGAATTGCCGGCCAGGCACGAAGCGGTAGCCGCCGGCGGGGAAGGGGGTGGCGCGGATTTCCATGCGGGAAGTCTGGCGCATCGGGGGCGGGATGCAAGCGTGAAAGCTGCAACCCGCCCGAGGGGTTACTCGGCCGCGGTGGCCTCGCTCACCACGCGTGGCTGGGCGCGCATCCAGGCGAAATACATCTCCCGCGCCTTGTTCGCGAAGGGGCCGATGGCAAGGTCGCGTCCATTGTAGCGGATGACCGGCTGCACCTTGGCGTAGTTGCCGGTCGAGAAGATTTCATCGGCGTCGTCCAGCTCCTCGGGGCGGACCGCGCGCTCCTCGACGGGGATGCCAGCCTCACGGAACAGGGCCAGCACGCGCTGCCGGGTGATGCCATTGAGGAAGGTGTGGTTCACTGCGGGCGTCACCACCACGCCATCCTTGGCGAACCAGAGGTTGGAGCTGGCGAATTCCGCGATATTGCCCGCGACATCGCTCATCACCGCCATGTCATGCCCGCGCTCATTCGCCCAGGCTGTGGCGCGCGCGCCATTGGGGTAGAGGCAGGCGGCCTTCGCATCGGTCGGCGCCATATCGGTGGCGGGCTTGCGGAAGGGCGTGAGCATGGCCGAGAAGCCGGACCAGGCGGGCAGCGGCGTGTCGTAGAGCGAGAGAATGAAATCGGTGCTGTTCGGGTCCGGCCGCGCCGCACCCAGGCCCTGGCGGATGAAGAACATCGGCCGGATGTAGAGCGTGGCGTCCGGCCCCATGCGGCGAATGCCCTCGCGGCAGAGCGCCTCGATCTCCTCGGGCGTCTTGGTGGGCTGCATGCCCATGACGCGGGCCGAGCGCACGGCGCGGGCGCAATGGCGATCCAGATCGGGCGCCCAGCCGGTGACGGAGCGCGCCCCGTCGAAAATCACCGAACCCAGCCAGAAGCAGTGATCCATCGGGCCGATGATCTTCGGCTCCTCGGTGGACCAGACCCCGTTGTACCAGAAGACGCCGGCCATGTTTCGCACTCCATGCTTGGGCGAAGACTGTGCCACGTCAGGCCCGGCTGTTGAAGTAGGCCAGCCCCCGCGTATCGGCCCAAGCCAGGCGGAGCTCCACCGGGACGCCATCCACGGCGAAGGCGATCCGGCGGATGAACAGGGCCGGTTCACCCGGCCGCAGGCCCAGCCGTTCGGCGTTGCGGGCGGAGGGGATGGCCGCGCGAAGCTGTTCATCAATCCGCGTCACACTGATGCCGAATTCGCGCTGGTAGAGGTCATAGACGGTGCCCGGCCGGCTGGCGAAGCGCGGCCCGTCCAGCCCGGGGAACAGGGCCTCGGGCAGCCAGAGCTTTTCCAGCATGGCCGGCCGGCCCGCCAAATGCTGCAAATGGCGCGCGCGCAGCAGCATCGCGCTGGGGGCAAGGTTGAGGGCGGCCGCCTGCTCGGTATCGGCGGCGCGGCGGGAGAAATCCAGGAATTCGGTGCGCGGCAATTCCGCCGTGCCATCTGGCTGGCGCAGATGGAAGAAACGAAAACTGCGCTCCGTCGTATGTTGGGCGACGAAGGTGCCGCGCCCCTGCTGGCGGGTCAGCACGCCTTCGGCCACCAGCCCATCCGTTGCGCGGCGAATTGTGCCGATGGCGCAGGAAAACCGCTCTGCCAGGGCCTTTTCGGCCGGCAGGGGTGTGCCAGGCGGGAACTCGCCGGCGGCGATCTGGGCCACGATGGCGGCGCGCACCTGGCGCCAGACGGGAGATTCGATATTCATGCAGCTCATCTAGGTCATATAGTTGACTGCATTTCAATGGGGCCCTAGCGTCCCTCCATTGAACAGGAGGGAACCTCAATGACGATCCATTTCGTCGTGCATGACGAAGGCGATTCCGTGGGAGTCGTGGTGGTGGAGGGCCTGACGGCCAGCAACCGCATCAACGGCTGGATCATGGACCAGGACAAGATGATCGAGTTCGACGCGAAGTCGGACATCCCCATCGGCCACAAGCTTGCCATCAAGGCGATCAAGGCGGGCGACACGATCTTCAAATATGGCATCGATATCGGCCGCGCCATCGCCGACATCGCGCCGGGCGAGCATCTGCACGTCCATAACGTCAAGACGAAGCGCTGGTAGGGGAAACGGAAGATGGCAATGAACCTGAAAGCCGCCTCCTTCGATGGATGGCGCCGCGAGAATGGCCGGATGGGCGTGCGCAACCACGTCATCATCCTCCCCGTGGATGACCTCTCCAACGCCGCCGCCCAGGCGGTCGCGAATAATATCCAGGGCGCGATGGCGATCCCGCACGCCTATGGCCGCCTGCAATTCGGCGCCGACCTCGATCTGCATTTCCGCACGCTGATCGGCACCGGCTGCAACCCGAATGTGGCCGCCGTGGTCGTCATCGGGATCGAGCCCGGCTGGACCGGCAAGATCGTCGAGGGCATCGCGCTCAGCGGCAAGCCGGTGGAAGGCTTCGCCATCGAGCAGAATGGCGACATCAACACCATCGCTTCCGCCTCGCGCGCGGCCTATCGCATGGTGAAGCACGCCTCCAAGCTGAAGAAGGTCAAGGCGCCGCTGGTGGACCTCTGGGTTTCCACCAAATGCGGCGAGAGCGACACGACCTCGGGCCTCGCATCCTGCCCGACCGTGGGCAATGCCTTCGACAAGCTCTGGGAAGCCGGCCACACCCTGGTGTTTGGCGAAACCACCGAGTTGACGGGTGGCGAGCATCTGGTGGCCGCGCGCTGCAAGACGCCCGAAATCCGTGAGCAGTTCATGGCGATGTTCGACCGCTACCAGCGGGTGATCGAAGCCAACAAGACGAGCGATCTCTCCGACAGCCAGCCCACCAAAGGCAATATCGAAGGTGGCCTGACCACCATCGAGGAAAAGGCGCTCGGCAACATTACCAAGATCGGCAAGAAGTGCACGGTCGATGGCGTGCTGGACAAGGCGGAGGAGCCGACCGGCCCCGGGCTGTGGTTCATGGACTCCTCGTCCGCCGCGGCCGAGATGGTCACGCTTTGCGCGGCCTCCGGCTATGCGGTGCATTTCTTCCCGACGGGCCAGGGCAATGTCATCGGCAATCCGATCCTGCCGGTGATCAAGCTGACGGCCAATCCGCGCACGCAGCGCACCATGTCCGAACACGTGGATGTGGACGTGACGGGCCTGCTGCAAAAGCGGATCAACATGGATGAGGCCGGCGAGGCGCTGCTGGATTGCATGCTGCGCACCGCTGATGGCGAACTCACGGCGGCCGAATTGCTGGGCCACCGGGAATTCTCGCTGACGCGGCTTTACGAAAGCGCCTGATCCGTCAGGATGAACCTTCCCCCGTGCCATGCGCGGGGGAAGGGGGGCGGCGGTGAAGGCAGGATTGCCCTATTTCGGTTGGCGCGTGGTTTGGGCCGCCTTCACCATCGCCATCTTTGCCTGGGGCATCGGCTTTTATGGCCCGGGC
>CANHTE010000038.1 GCA_947462945.1 Acetobacteraceae bacterium | reverse complement strand
GGAGCCAGCCCCTCGAGCACCCCGGCAGGCAACTTGAGTTTCCTGCACCTTCGATAAGTCGTCATGGAGAGGATCGAAGGGAGACCAGGAAACCCGACGAAACACGCGGGCTGTTTTGAGGGCGAGAGGACTGGTCTTTTTCTTCGCGGCGGTTCCGTCGCGTGCCAGATCGGCGGCGTTTCCAGCGAAATAATTGGCCACTGTCAGAAGCCGCATCTGGCGCAACCTGCACCAAGCGTTACAAATCTGACTCATGAGCACCCGTATCGCCCAGCGCGCCCTTTGCCTCGATGATTTCGAGGTCATGTCCCGCCGCCATCTGCCGCGGCCGATCTTCGGCTATGTCGCGGGCGCCACCGAGCGCAATGCCGCCCTGGCCGACAGCGCGCGCAGCTTCACCGAATATGGCTTCGTGCCGCGCGTATTGCGCGATGTATCCCAGCGCAGCACCAAGGCCACGATCTTCAACCGTGAATGGGCCGCGCCCTTCGGCATCGCGCCCATGGGGCTCTCGGCGCTGGCCGCCTATCGCGGCGACATCGTGCTGACCGAGGCCGCCCGCGCCGCCAATGTGCCGATGATCCTCTCCGGCTCCTCACTCATCCGTATGGAGGAGGTGATCGCCGCCAATCCGGACACCTGGTTCCAGGCCTATCTGCCCGGCGATGCGACGCGCGTGGAAGCCTTGGTGGACCGGGTGGCGACGGCCGGCTTCGGCACGCTGCTGCTGACGGTGGATACCGCCGTGCTGCCCAATCGCGAGAACAACGTCCGCAACGGGTTCTCCACCCCCTTGCGCCCTTCGCTGCGCCTCGCGCTGGATGGCATCACCCATCCCGGATGGTCCTTGAACACCTTCCTCAAGACCTGGCGTCTGCATGGCATGCCGCATTTCGAGAACAGCTTTGCCGAACGTGGCGCGCCCATCCTGGCCAGCAATGTGCTGCGGGACTTCACCGCGCGGGACCATCTGAACTGGGAGCACCTGGCGCTGATTCGCCGCCGCTGGCCCGGCTGGCTGATCGTGAAGGGTGTTATGCACCCCGAGGATGCGGCCCGCGCGGCATCCGAAGGGGCTGATGGCATCATCGTCAGCAATCACGGGGGGCGGCAGTTGGACGGAACCGCCGGTCCGCTGCGGGTGCTGCCCGGAATCGCCGCCGCTTCGCAGGGCATGGCGGTGATGCTGGATGGCGGCATCCGGCGCGGCACGGATGTGATGAAGGCGCTGGCGCTGGGCGCGCATTTCGTGTTCGTCGGCCGGCCGATGCTGCATGCGGCGGCCGTCGCCGGTCAGCCGGGCGTGGACCGCGCCATCGCGCTGCTGCTGGGCGAGCTGGAGCGCAACATGGCCCTGCTGGGCGTGAACTCCCTGGCGGAACTCACGCCGGAATGCCTCATCCACCTGGGCGCTTGAGGGCTTCGGACCTGCTTCTGGATGAGTGGCGGGGCTGGCGTCATTCCCGCCAGGGATGCTGGTCCCAGAGCGCCTGATAGTTCTGCCGCAGGGCAACCAGCTCCGTCAGGTAATCGCCCGGTGCCAGGAAGCGCAGTGGCAGGTTTTGCTGTGCGGCGCTGGCCTGGAAATCCGCATCCGCCACGGTGCGCTGGACCGAGAGGGCGAGGCGCGCCAGCACCTCGGGCGGCAGGCCCGCGGGTGCGGC
Organism: Acetobacteraceae bacterium; assembly: GCA_947462945.1. Taxonomy (GTDB): domain Bacteria; phylum Pseudomonadota; class Alphaproteobacteria; order Acetobacterales; family Acetobacteraceae; genus Roseococcus. The sequence continues at coordinate 6,738 of CANHTE010000038.1, read as the reverse complement.
CATGCCACGCATCGAGCCCTCCACCACGTCAAAACCCATCTCCCGCAGGGTCGGCACCTCGGCCAGTGGCGCCCAGCGGGTGCTGCCCATCTGGGCCAGGGGCCGCAGCACGCCCTGGCGCATCTCGGCGATGCCTTCGGCCACATTCATCACCCCCACGGGAATGGCGCGGGACATCAGGTTCTGCTTGACCTGGGCCGAGCCGCCGAAGGGCACATGCAGGAAGCGCGCGCCGGATTTGCGCTCCAGCGCCAGCATGGCCAAATGATCATCCGAACCCACGCCGGTGGTGCCATAGCCGATACTCTCCGGCTGGGCGCGGGCGGCTGCGAGCAAGGCGGCGAAGTCGCGGATGGGCGAGTCGGCGCGCACCCAGATGCCGCCCGGATCATCCACGATATTGCCGATCAGCGAGAAATCCTCGAGTCGGAATCGGGTGCGCCGCTCGATCGGCAGGGTTACGATATGCGGCGTGTTGATGAAGCCGATGGTCAGCCCATCGGGCCGCGCGCGGGCCAGTTCGGTGAAGCCGATCTCGCCGCCCGCGCCCGGGCGGTTCATCACCACGACCGGTTGGCCGAGATCGCGCTCCATGAAGCGGGCGATGGTGCGCGCGGCAAGGTCTGTCCCGCCCCCGGCCGCGAAGGCGACGATCATGGTGAGCTGTCGGTCCGGCCGCCACTCTTGCGCGCTGGCTGGCGTGGCCAGAAGGGCAGGCATGGCCAGCAGATGGCGGCGGTTCAGCATGGTGGGACTCCGGTCAAGAAAAAGCCGGCCGCTGCTGGGGGCAGGGCCGGCTGATTCGGTCGGTTCGAAAGCCTCAGTCGGCGGCGAGTGCCATCCGGCTGCGGTTCAGCACGGAGAGCACGTGATCCTCCGCCATGCCGCTGATGGTCTCGACCTGTTCCGGCGTGAAGACGTGACCGGCCTGCGGGATGGTGCGGTAGTCAATCGTGACACCCTTCTGGGTGTTCAGCTTGTCCACCAGCTTCTGCACGCTGTTCACCGGCACGAGCTCGTCATCCTCGCCATGCAGGATCATGCCCGAGCAGGGGCAGGGGGCGAGGAAGCCGAAATCATAATGGCTGGCCGGCGCGCTGATGGAGATGAAGCCGCCCATTTCCGGGCGGCGCATCAGCAACTGCATGCCGACATAGGAGCCAAAGGAATAGCCGGCCGCCCAGAGCATGGAGGCGTTGGGATTGACCGTCTGCAGGAAATCCAGCGCGGCCGCGGCATCGCTGATTTCACCAATGCCGCCATCATAGCGGCCCTGGCTCTTGCCGACGCCACGGAAGTTGAAGCGCAGGACTGAGAAGCCCATCGCCTGGAACTTGCCATAGAGGCTGTGCACCACGCGGTTGTTCATCGTCCCGCCATGCAGCGGGTGGGGGTGCAGCAGAAGCGCGACCGGAGCATTGGGGCGCTTGGCGTGGTGATAGCGGCCTTCGAGGCGGCCATCTGGCCCGGCGAACATGACTTCAGGCATCGTGTCCTTGTGTCCGTTTCTTCGGTTGGGCGATGTGGAGAAGCCGGGAGGCTGCCCATCCACATTGCCGAATTGGCGGCCAAACCCCGCATTCGGTCTGTTGGCTGCCCGTTCTTCCTGGTCCGGCAGGAAGGACGGGCAGCCAACAGGCCTGCGTTGGTCATCCCATTGCAACTTGTCTCACGGGGCAACCACACTTGACGTGCGCCCCAGTGACCGGCACCTTCCCCAGCCCAAAAAACGCAGTCGGCCAAGGCAGCTTGGTGCGGCGACGCCCGATTTGATAAAACCGGCCGAAAAACAAATACTTCGGGAGCTGTTCCGGACCAATCCGGCTCAGCGTTTGCATTATACGCATTCGCGAACCTGTTTCATAATGGATTCACGCAGGCGCTCGCATGGCTGGGTCCATCTCAGCGCATGGCGATCCGGTACGGATGTGGAATCTTCCCCACGGCCCGATTTTTTGCTGCAGACTATCCTCATTGGCTGGACCTCTCCGCAGTGGAAGTCGACTGACCAATCGAATGGCAGCCGCAAAGCGGCGCCTGGACCGCATCTCCAGATGCGGCCCGGTTTGAGGAAGGAGTGCAGGCGATGCGCCTGTCAACACGCGGCCGCTACGCTGTCATGGCGATGGTCGAGCTGGCAGCTCGCCAGGATCAGGCCGCCGAGCCCAATTCTGGCAAGGCCAGTGCAGGGAAAGTCGTGCCGCCAGTGAGCCTTGCGGAAATTGCGGCTTCGCAGATGCTTTCGCTGGCCTATCTCGAACAGCTCTTCGGGCCTTTGCGCCGGGCGGGCCTGGTCGCATCGGCCCGCGGGCCAGGTGGCGGCTATCGCCTGGCCAGGCCGGCGCGTGAGATTTCCATCTCCGCCATTGTCGATGCTGTGGATGAGCCCATCCGCGCAACACGCTGCGAAGACGGCGCACCAGGCTGCATCGGCGGGCGGCGCTGCATCACCCACGACCTTTGGGCCGAACTCGGCGAGCAAATCCGCCTGTTCCTGGACGGAATGAGCCTGCATGACGTGGTGCAGGGCGATGTGCAGGGCCGCGCCCTGGCACCGCAGCGCCGGGAATTGACGCGCGCCTGATCCCGCTGGAAAGGGCGTGGCAACATGACCGCGCCCCTCGACCTTGATGCCAATGCCACCGAAGCCCTGCGCCCCGCAGCACGCGAGGCCTTGTTGGAAGCGCTTGCCATCGGCGGCAATCCTTCCTCCGTTCATGGCGGCGGACGCGCTGCACGGCGCATCATCGAAACTGCGCGCCGCCAGCTGGGTGAGCGCTTTGGCGCAACACCGGGCGACATCATCTTCACCTCCGGCGGAACCGAGGCCAATGCGCTTGCCATCCATGGGCTTGGCGCCGGCCGGCGCCTGCTGATCGGGGCGACCGAGCACGCGGCCGTCCGGGCGGCGGGCGGCGGCGTGACGCTTCCCGTGCAGGCGGATGGGACGCTGGCATTGGAAGCCCTCGCCGCTGTGTTGGCGGGGGGCGGGCCCGCCCTGGTCTGTGTCATGGCCGCCAATAACGAAACGGGTGTGCTCCATCCCCTGGCCGAAGTCGCGGCCCTGTGCCGGGCGCATGCCGCGCTGCTGCATGTGGATGCGGTGCAATCCGCCGGCCGGCTCGGCCTGGATGCCGGGGCCATGGGCGCTTCCAGTATCGCCGTCTCGGCCCATAAGCTGGGTGGGGTGCCCGGGGCTGGCGCGCTGATCCTGGCGCCGGGCCAGCACCTCATCCCCCTCATCGCCGGCGGTGGGCAGGAGCGCGGCCGGCGGGGCGGAACGGAGGCGCTGCCCGCCATCGCCGCCTTCGGCGCAGCCCTGACCGAGGCCTATGACGGGCGCCGCATCGCCCGGCTGAGGGACGCGATCGAGGCCGGTCTCGCGCAGCTGGATCCACGGATCATCATCGCGGGCCGTGGCGCGCCGCGCCTGCCCAATACCAGCCTCGCCCTTCTTCCCGGCCAGGCGGCGGAGACGCAGGTCATCGCACTCGATCTGGCGGGCATCAGGGTTTCGGCGGGTGCCGCATGTTCGTCCGGCAAGGTCGGTCCATCGCATGTCCTGGCGGCAATGGGCTTTGGCGCCGATGCAGGCTCGGGCATCCGGATTTCCCTGCCATGGAACGCGCCGGATGATGCAGCCGAGCGGTTCTTGGCCGCCTATGCCACCATGCTGGCGCGGCTGCGGCGCGCTTGCCTCCCGGCAGGAAGCGGAGGACGCTCCGCGCCTTGATCCTGGAGGTGACCATGGAAGTGCGTTGGGAGAGATTGACCGGCCCCGAGCTGAAGGCGCTGGCCGGGCGCAATGCCCTCCCTGTCCTGCCCATCGGCAGCCTGGAGCAGCACGGGCCGCATTTGCCGGTCTGGACCGATAGCTTCATCGCCCATGAGTTGAGCGTCGCGGCCGCGAAGCTGGCCAGCGACATCCCCGCCATCGTGCTGCCGCCGCTCTGGACCGGCTTGTCCGAGCATCATCTGCCCTTCGGAGGCACCATCACGCTGGACCATGCCACGCTGCATGCCGTGCTGCGTTGCGTGGTACGCAGCCTGCAGGCCCAAGGCTTTTCGCGCCTGCTGATCGTCAATGGCCATGGCGGCAACATTGATCCGCTGAATGTCTCCGTCCGTGAATTGGCGCATGAATTCGGGATGGCGGTGGTCACCACCACCTGGCCCAATGTGGCGCCCGTCGAGATCGCGAAGACGCTGACCACGCAGGCGGGCATCATGCATGCCTGCGAGGGCGAGACCGCGCTTTGGCTCGCGCTGGACCCGGGCCAGGTCCGCCAGGACAGGATCGAGGAAGCGGCGGGCGGCAATGCCGGGGTCCAGGCGCCGGCAGGCTTTTCACGCTTCTACAGCTTCGCCGAACGCGCGCCGCGCACCGGTGTGAAGGGCGACCCGCGCGCCGCGACAGCACAAAAGGGGCAGGCGATGATCGCTGCCATCGCTGCCAATCTGTCCCGTGCCATGCGTGACCCGGTGCTCTGGAGCCAGCCGGAGAAGGTCTGGCAGGTCCAGGGCAGCAGCCAACCAGGCGGCACCACCTGAACGAATAAGGCGGCGCTACGCCACCTTTTGCTTCAGGCGTTCCAGCAGGGCTGCGCGTTGCACCGGCTTGCCCAGGTAGTCATCCATTCCGGCAGCGCGGCATTGCGCCTCAAAGACAGGGCCAACGGCCGCGGTCAGCCCGATGATCCGCGTCCTTCGGTTGGGGCCGGGCGATGCGCGGATCTGGCGGGTGGCCTCCAGCCCGTCCATCACGGGCATCTGGAGGTCCATCAGGATCACGTCATACGCCTCGGCCGCTGCCATGCGCACCGCCTCGCCGCCATCACCCGCCACATCCACGTGGCATTTGGCCCTGGCCAGGACGGTCTTCATCACCAGCTGGTTGGTGGCATTGTCCTCAACCAGCAGCACCCGCTTGAGCTGCTCTTCGGCGGAGGTCGCTTCGCTCTCATCCACCATGTCCAAGGGCCGTGCCGGCATGGGCGCCAGCGCGGCCAGGAGGCTCTCCCTCAGTCGGCCCGGCAGGGCAGGCTTGAGCAGCATCCCCTCGACAAGGCCCTCCTCTGGCCGCTCACGCCCCAGTGAGGCTCCGGAGGAGCAGAGCAGAATGGCCGGGCGCGGCAGGTCCGCCCGCGCGCGAATTTGCCGCGCCACATCCAGCCCCCCTTCATGCTCCAATTGTCCATCCATGATGACCAGGCGCACCGGCCTGCCCTGGTCCGAGGCTTCCGTGAGCAGGCTCAACGCCTCTCGCCCATTGCGTGCCAGCAGCGGCTCGGCCCCCATGCTGCTAAGCTGTCTCGCCAGGATGTCCCGGTTCAGGGCGAGATCATCCACCGCCAGCACCCGCATCCCGGCCAATGCCGTGGCGGGAGAGGCTTCCACCGGCCCGGCCGGCTGGCCCAGCTTGGCCGAGAAGGTGAAGCAGCTGCCCGCGCCACGTGGCTGGGAGGGATCGCGTGGCCCGGCTTCGATGCCGCCTCCCATCTCCTCCGCGAGGCGGCGGCAGATGGCGAGGCCCAGTCCCGTGCCACCATATTTGCGCCGGATCGAAGCGTCGGCCTGGGTGAAGCGCTCAAACAGATGCGGCACCTGCGCGGGGTCGAGGCCGATGCCCGTGTCCAATACGGCGCATTGCATCATCCAGCCGCGCCTCTGGCCCAGGGGCTCCAGCGCAATATCCAGCTGAATCCAGCCCGTATCAGTGAATTTCACCGCATTGCCGACCAGATTGAACAAGACCTGCCGGACGCGCCCGGGATCACCGATCATGATGCGCGGCAGATCACCCGGCAGGGAGACCACCAATTCCACGCCCTTGCTCGCGGCCTTGGGCGCGAACAGCTCGACAATCGTGCCAAGCTCTTTTTCCAGATCGAAGGGCACCCGCTCCAACTCGACGGCGCCGGCTCCGAGCTTGGAGAAATCCAGGATGTCGTTCAGCACCATCAGCAGGTGTTCGGCAGAATTCTGGATGGTTTCGGCATAGCGGCGCTGCAAATCCTCCAGCCTGGTGTCCAGCAACAGGCCCGTCATGCCGATGACGCCATTCATGGGCGTACGGATTTCATGGCTCATGCTGGCCAGGAAATCCTCCTTCGCACGAGAGCCGGCCCGGGTGGCGGCCTCGCTTTCCGCCAATTTCTCGCGCTGGGCGCGCAGCCGCTGGGCCTGCCGGACCATCAGCCCAAGCGCCAGGAGAATGAAGGTCCCGGCCGCCGCGACGCCAAGGCCCAGAAGCAGCCCCAGGGAGCGCGTGGCCGCCATGGCATCACGGCGGCCACGGACGACTTCGACCACGAATTGCCCTTGGCGCGTCACGGCGAAACTCGCCATCACTTCCAGATCATCCTGATCCGTTCCGACGAAGCTGCCGCGCTCCAGGCGAGGGAGGAAGTTGCGAAAGGGCCAGGACCCCGGATGGATTTGCCCGATACCCGCGCGGCTGCCGTCGGAACGGGCAAGCAACGCTCCGTTGAAGGAATGCAAACGAATGGTGACGCCGAAGCCCTCGGCATATTGGCGGGCGACGCTGCTGAGATATTCGGGGTTGATGAGCCCGATCACCACGCCTTCGAAGTCACCCCTGGGGCTGCGGATGCCGCGCGCCAGCGGGACGGACCACAGGCCCGTCTCGCTGATGGGGCGGGCGCCTGGTTGAGCCAGGAACCGTCCCGATTCGGGCGGACCGAGCCGGGCTTGCTGCCCGCTGAGCCGCAAGACGCG
>CANHTE010000037.1 GCA_947462945.1 Acetobacteraceae bacterium | reverse complement strand
CGATGAAGGTGCGGCCGACATAATGATTACGGATGATGCCGAGCTCAAAGGGAATGCCCGCCTGCACGGCATAGCCCATGGCGGCGGGCACGCCACTATCGGGCACCGGCACCACCACATCGGCGGCGACGTCGCTCTCGCGGGCCAGTTCGGCGCCGATGCGCTTGCGGGTTTCATAGACGCCCGTGCCCTCGACCACCGAATCCGGCCGGGCGAAATAGATGTATTCGAAGATGCAGAAGCGATTTTCCACCTTCGGGAAGGGCTTCACGGAGCGAATGCCGGCGTCATCGATGATGACGATCTCGCCCGGTTCAATGTCGCGCACGAATTCGGCGCTGACGATGTCGAGCGCGCAGGTCTCGCTGGCCAGCACCCAGCCATCATTCAGCCGGCCGAGCACCAGGGGGCGCACGCCCAAGGGGTCCCGTGCGCCGATCAGCGCGCCATTGTGCAGCGCCACCAGGGAATAGGCGCCCTGGACCTGTTTGAGCGCATCAATCAGCCGGTCCAGCACGGTGGAATACAGGCTGATGGCGATGAGGTGGACAAAGACCTCGGAATCCGTGGTGGATTGGAACAGGCAGCCGCGCCGCACCAGGGCGCGCTTCAGGACGCCGGCATTGGTCAGGTTGCCGTTATGGCCGACGGCGAAGCCGCCAAACTCGAAATCCGCGAAAAGCGGCTGCACGTTGCGCAAAGCCGTCTCGCCCGTGGTGGCGTAGCGGTTATGGCCGATGGCGGCGCGGCCCGGCAGGCCCGCCATCACCTTGGCATCGCCGAAGATATCCCCCACCAGGCCCAGGCCCTTGTGGGAATGAAAGATGCCGGCATCATCCAGCGTCACGATGCCCGAGGCCTCCTGCCCGCGATGCTGCAACGCATGCAGGCCGAGCGCGGTCAGGGCCGCCGCATCCTTGTGCCGCCAGATGCCAAAGACCCCGCATTCCTCGTGAAACTTGTCATCATCGGCGCCGGGGGGGGGAAGGGGCATGAGTGAGACCTTCAGCTTCGGTTGCGGGCAGGCGGACGCATCAAATCCTCCTGCGTGGGCACGCGGCGTTCGGGCGGAGCGGCGATGCGGGGGCGATACTCCTCCGGCATCAGCCCGGCAACCCATCGGGCGCCATCCACCACATGGGGCAGGGCCCGGGCCTCCCGCACGGCTTCTGGCCAGCGCTCGATGGCGGGCACGAAAAGCCCCGCGAGCACATAGGCCAGGACAGCGATGAAGGCGCCCCGTGCCAGCCCGAATATGGCCCCGAGTGAACGATCCACACCCCCCAGAGCACTGCGTTGGATGCGCCCCGCCACGGCGTGAATGATGAGCTGGAGCACCACCAGCACCACCAGAAACACGCCACCCACCGCGATCCCGTCCGCCACCCAGTCGGGCTCGATGGTGCCGTTCAGCAAGGGGGTCAGCTTGTCGCGCAGGGCGAAGCCGGCGATGCCCGCGCCAATCCAGGCGGCAATGCTCAGGAATTCCCGCACGAAGCCGCGCAGGAAGGACAGGATGGCAGAGGCCACCATCACAAGGAGAAGGACGCCATCTGCCCAGGTCATGCTGCGCTGCCGTTTAGCCGGGGGCGCGATTCGTGTCACCTGAGGGCAGACCTGCCGTCATGCGCACCACCCCGAAAGCAGCGCCATCCTACCAATTCCCTGGGGTCTGGGGCCTTTCGGCCCCAGCCGCCGGAGGCCTGTTTTCTGGCAGGAGGCCCGGCCCTAATCCCGCGTCCGCTTCAGCGTCCCCGCCGCGAAGGGCGCCACCAGATCGGCGAGATGCCCCACCTCATTCAGTCGCAGCCCTTCGATGGCCGGTGGCGGCTTGTTGCCCCGCGCCACACGGCGCGGCAGCACGGCCGCGGAGAAGCCCAGCTTCTGCGCCTCACGCAGGCGTTGCTCGGCCTGGGAGACCTGGCGGATTTCGCCCGAGAGGCCGACCTCGCCGAAATACACCGCATCCGGGTCGGCCGGCCGGTCGGTGATGGCGGAGGCCAGGGCCGCCGCCACGGCAAGGTCCGCCGCCGGCTCATTGATGCGCAACCCGCCCGCGATGTTCAGATAGACGTCGGATTGCCCGAAGCTCAGCCCCGCCCGTGCTTCCAGCACGGCCAGCAGCATGGAGAGGCGCCCGCCCTCCCAGCCCACCACCTGCCGTCGGGGGGAGCCGCCATTGCTGGGCGAGAGCAGCGCCTGCACCTCCACCAGTACCGGCCGCGTGCCCTCCAGCCCGGCAAAGACGGCACTGCCGGAGATATTGCCACGCCGCTCCGCCAGGAACAGCGCCGAGGGGTTGGAGACCTCGACCAGCCCGCCCTCGGTCATTTCAAACACGCCGATCTCGTCCGTGGCGCCGAAGCGGTTCTTGGTGGCGCGCAGGATGCGGAATTGATGCCCGCGATCCCCTTCGAAATAAAGCGTGGCGTCCACCATGTGTTCCAGCACGCGCGGCCCGGCCAGCGTGCCCTCCTTCGTCACATGGCCCACCAGCACCAGGGCAAAGCCGCGCGCCTTGGCGCAGCGGATCAATTCGGCCGCGCAGGTCCGCACCTGCGCCACCGTGCCGGGTGCCGAATCCAGCGCATCCAGCCACATGGTCTGGATGGAATCGATGACAACGAGGGTGGCGTCATCCTCCGCCTCCAGGCTCGCCAGGATGTCCCGCAACGCCGAGGCGGCGGCGAGGGCCATGGGCGCATCGGCCAGGCCCAGGCGGCGGGCGCGCATGCGCACCTGGGCCACCGCCTCCTCACCCGAGATGTAGAGCACGCGCTTGCCTGCCATCGCCATGCGGGCGGCGGCCTGGAGCAGGATGGTGGATTTGCCGATGCCCGGATCACCGCCCACCAGCACGGCCGAGGCGGGCACGAAGCCGCCGCCCAGCACGCGGTCCAATTCGGCAATGCCGGTCAGGTGGCGCGGCGGCGGCGCGCTTTCGCCCGCGAGGCCAACGAAGCTGATGCCCCGGCCCGGCGGCGCCTTGCCGGCGGGGCCGGGGCTGCGCGGGGCGGTGGTTTCCTCGACCAAGGTATTCCATTCACCACAGCCATCGCAGCGGCCCTGCCATTTCACATGGGTGGCGCCGCAGGCTTGGCAGGTGAAGCGGGAACGATCCTTGGCCATGGCGACGGAACATAAAAAGAACATGACCGTTGCGCAAGTCGTGCGCGGAGGGCGACGCCGCCGGTTCAGGCCGAAACGCCTCTGCCGGCACCACGGCGGGGGCCCCGATGGCCCCCGCTTTTCAGCCCAGGCGGCAGGATGCGCCCAGGCTGCGGATCAGCGCTTCGGGCGGCATGCCGACATGCTGATCAGCCGGGAGGCGCAGGGCGAAGCTGGTCTCGCCGTTGCGGACGAGCATCATGGGGTGGCCCTGCTGCGGGCGGCCATTGGCCATCAGCAGCGGTTGCAGAAGAATGGCCTCGCCGCTGCGATTGGCGACGGCCACGCGCAGGCCAATGGCGTTACGGCCCGGAGCTTGCTCAGTCCATTGCGGGCTGATCGAAAGAAGCTCAACCCGGCCGCCGCACAAGGTGCCGTTGGACGCCGATGCAGGGCCCGCCACCAGGCAGATCAAAGCGGCGAAGGAGAGGGTGCGGCGCATGGGATAGCTCCATCCATATGAGAACGATCCCGTTCTACGAGATGAAGCTTAACGCCGGTCTAATGCCGCCAGGGGCTCTCACGAGAACTTGCCAGGCAGACCCACAGCATGGCGGGCCAACCCGCAGGCACCTGCAAAAACGAGGAAAAGACGCGCAGCCTAGCGGCGGAACATGCTGGTCATCAAACGCTCGGCCGCCGGCTCTCCTGATCCCGGCCCCCCATGCAAAGCCGGCCGGTGCCGTCACCCCCCCATCTCCTCCCGCAGCATTTCGAGCCTCAGCCACTCCTCCTCGGCCGCGGCCAGTGCCGCCTCCCGCTCCACCAGCGCCGCGGTGCGTTGCGCGAAGCCCTTGGGGTCCCGCGCGTAAAGGCCGGGATCGGCGAGCCAGTTTTGCAGCACGCCGATTTCCTTTTGCAGCTTCTCCATGCTGGCGGGCAGGGTGGTCAGGGCGTGCTGGTCCTTGAAACTCATCTTGCGGGCCGAAGCGGGGGCGGCGGCGGGCGCGGCGCGCGCAAGGCTGCCCTCACGCGCGCCGCGCGCATTGCTGCGTGCCGCCACGCCATCGCCGCGCTGGGCCAGCATGTCGGAATAACCGCCCGCATAATCCTGCCAGGCGCCCGCCCCCTCGGACATGATGATGCCGGTGCAGACGCGGTCCAGGAAATCGCGGTCATGGCTGACCAGCAGCACCGTGCCGGCATATTCGGCCAGCATGTCCTCCAGCAGATCAAGCGTCTCCAGGTCCAGATCATTGGTCGGCTCGTCCAGCACCAGCAGGTTGGAGGGCGCGGCCAGGGCACGCGCCAGAAGCAGGCGCCCGCGCTCACCGCCCGACAGCTTGCCCACGGGTGTCCGTGCCTGTTCGGGGATGAACAGAAAATCCTGCATGTAGCCGATCACATGGCGCGGCTTGCCCGCCACCCACACCTGGTCGCCGCTGCCATCGGTCAGTGTATCGGCCAGCGTGCGGTTGGGGTCGAGGGTCGCGCGCAGCTGGTCCAGGGCGGCCATGGCGATGTTGCTGCCCAGCTTCACCGTGCCCGCATCGGGACCCAGCTTGCCGATCAGGATGTTCAGCAGCGTCGTCTTGCCCGCCCCATTGGCGCCGACAATGCCGATGCGGTCCCCCTTGATGATGCGCGTGGAGAAGTTGCGCAAAATGGGCTGTTCGCCCCAGGCCTTCTCCACCCCCTCGGCCGTGATGACGAGCTGCCCGGAACTGCTGGCCTCGGCCGCCTGCATCTTCACCGTGCCGGTGGGCTTGATGCGCTCCCGCCGGGCCTGGCGCAGCGCCTGCAATTCGCCCACGCGGCGCATGTTGCGCTTGCGCCGGCCCGAGACGCCGTGCCGCAGCCAATGCTCCTCCCGCACGATTTGCCGGCCGAGCTTATGCGCCGCCTGCTCCTCCAGTTCGAGCTGTTCTTCGCGCCAGGCCTCGAATTCGCCAAAGCCGCGATCCAGCCGCCGTGTGGTGCCGCGGTCCAGCCAAAGCGTGGCGCGCGACAGGCGCGAGAGGAAGCGGCGGTCATGGCTGATCAGCACCAGGGCGCCGCGCATGGCGGAAAGCGCGCCTTCCAGCCATTCGATCGCGGGCAGGTCCAGGTGGTTGGTCGGCTCGTCCAGCAGCACGATATCAGGCTCGGGCGCCAGCGTCCGGGCGAGTGCCGCGCGGCGGGCCTCGCCGCCGGACAGGCGCGTGGTCCCCTCCTGGCCTGTCAGGCCCAGCCCATCCATCAGGGCGCGGGCGCGATAAGGATCATCCGAGGGGCCGAGGCCCGACATGACGTAATCCTCCACCGTGGCATGGGCCGAGAGATCGGGCTCCTGCGGCAGATAGCGCATGGTGGCGCCGGGCTGGAGGAAGCGCGTGCCGCCCTCGGCCTCCAACTCGCCGGCGGCGATGCGCAGCAGGGTGGATTTGCCGCTGCCATTGCGCCCCACCAGCGCCAGCCGCTCTCCCGGGGAGACGGAGAGGCCCGCGCCGGCCAGGATGGGCGTATTGCCCAGCGTGAAACGAATGCTGTCAAGGAGCAGAAGCGGGGGTGCGGCCATCCGGGGGCGATGGCCTGGGCTGGCGCCCAGGTCAAGGCTGGACAAAGCTTCGGGAACGGGCCTTGCTACGCCGCTGCGCAGGGAGGGCGGGATGTCAGGGTGGAATGACCCGGGGCCGGATGGCGATACGGGGGGGAGTTTCACGGAAACCACCCAGCAATCCTGGTTCCAACGCCTGGGATCGGCCCTCACAGGCATTCTCATCGGCCTGATCCTGCTGCCCGTTTCGGGCTTTCTGCTGTTCTGGAACGAGGGCCGCGCGGTGCAGACGGCGCGCTCGCTCAGCGAGGGGGCGGGCCTCATTCAATCCATCACGCCCGAACGCATCGATGCCGCGCTGGAAGGCCGCCTCGTGCATGTGGCGGGGGATGTCCGGGTGTCACGCACGCCCCGCGATACGGAGCTGGAGGTGGTGCCGCCCGATGGCACGCTGCGGCTGATCCGCAAGGTCGAGATGTATCAATGGCAGGAGCAGACGAGCAGCGAGACCCGCACCCGCCTGGGCGGCGGCCAGGAAACGGTGACGACCTACAATTACCGCCGCGTCTGGCAGGAGGGCCGGATTGATTCCAGCCGCTTCCGCCAGCCCGAGGGCCACCAGAACCCGCAGCCGCGCCATGCCAGCCGCGCCTTCGAGGCCGAGGGCGTGACGCTGGGCCGGTTCCGCATCGCCGCCAGCCAGGCACAGGCCATCCCCGCCACCGAAGCGCTGCCCATCCCCGGCGGTAATCCCGAGGGTGGGCGCTATCTGGGCCAGAACCCTGAGACGCCCCGCCTGGGAGATTTGCGCATCACCTGGCATGTGGCGCGGCCGGAAGCGCTCTCGGTGATCGGCGCGCAAATGGGCGAGGGCTTCGGGCCCTATGCCACGCGCGCGGGAGACCGGCTGTTCATGATCCAGCCAGGCCGCGTGCCGGCCGCTGCGATGTTCCAGCAGGCGCAGGATGACAATGCCGTGCTGACCTGGATTCTGCGCCTCGTGGGCGTGGTGGTCATGTTCCTGGGCTGGCTGATCATCTTCAACCCGCTCAAGGTGCTGGCCGATGTGGTGCCTTTCATCGGTAGCATCGTGGGTTTTGGCACGGGGCTGCTGGCGGGGGTGCTGACGCTGATCTTCGCACCTGCCACCATCGCCATCGCCTGGCTGTTCTATCGGCCGCTGGTGGGGATCGCGATCCTTGCCGTGGGCGTCGGCCTCGCCTTTGCCCTGTCTCGCCTCCGCCGGGCCCGCCCGGCACCCTCTCCGACCACTGGGCAAGGAAAACCCGCATGAGTTTCGATTTTACCGGCAAGCGCGTCATCATCTGTGGTGGCAGCAAGGGCATTGGCCGCAGCGTGGCGCTGGGCTTCGCCGCCGCCGGCGCCGCCGTCTCGATCTGCGCGCGCGGGCCTGAGGCGCTGGCCGCCACCAAGGCCGAGCTTGGCCCGAAAGCCCACGCCGCCAGCTGTGACCTGGGCGATGGCGCAGCTGTGAAGGCCTATATCGCCGAAGCCGTGGCGGCCTTGGGCGGCTGCGACGTGCTGGTGAACAATGCCAGCGGCTTCGGCATGACCGATACCGAGGAGGGCTGGGCCGCCAGCCTGAATGTGGATGTGCTCGCCACCTTCCGCGCCACGGCCGCAGCCCTGCCGGCGCTGAAGGAGAGTGGTGGCAATATCGTCAACCTCTCCTCCATTTCCGGCTATGGGCCTTCGGTGCGCGGGCCTGCCTATGCGGCGGTCAAGGCGCTGCTGATCAATTACACGCAGTCCCAGGCAGCGAGCTATGCGCCGGATGGCATTCGCGTGAATGGCGTGGCGCCTGGCTCCATCGAGTTTCCGGGCGGCAGCTGGGAAAAGCGCAAGACCGAAAATCCCGCGCTCTACAACAAGACGCTTTCCTCCATCCTGTTCGGCCGCATGGGCCGGCCGGAGGAGGTGGCGAATGTGGTTCTCTTCCTCGCCTCGCCGCTGGCGTGCTGGGTGACCGGCCACACCATCGTGGTGGATGGCGGGCAGCTGCTGAGCTGAATTTCGGGCGCGGTGCACAGCCCCTGATCGTGCATCGCGCCGTTCAACAAGGGAGGTCCCCGTGACCCGACATATTCTGCCGGCCGCCACCGCCATGCTGCTGCTCGCCGGAACGGCCGCCATGGCCCAAGGCAATCTGGACACCCAGACGCGGGACCTGATCGAGCGGCTGAGCCCCACGCCCGAACAAACCCAGCAGATGCGGGGCATCCGCATGCCCGCAGCCGATTCTGGCACGGTGGCGCCGGTGCTGGTGCCCGCTGCCCCGGCGGCCGCGAGCCCAGTGCCGGTCCCCATGCCTGCCGCGCCCCCCATGGCAGCGCCACCCGCCACTCCGGCCTTGGCGCCGGCCCAGATCCCCTTGCCGCCGCCACGTGTTGCCGCCGGGACCACGGCGCCCGCCGGCATGGCGGCGGCCTCCATCACGGTGAACTTCACCCCCGGCTCGCATGCGCTGTCGCCGCAGGCGGTCGCGGGGCTGGCGGCGCTGGGCCGCGCCTTGGCTTCGTCCGAGCTCTCCGCCTTCCGCTTCCGCATCGAGGGCCATACCGACACGATGGGCGATGCCGCTTCGAACATGGCCCTCTCACAGCGGCGGGCCGAGGCGGTGCGGGAATTCCTGCTGAGCGGCTTCCCCATCGCGCCCTTCCGCCTCATCGCCGTCGGCTTCGGGGAGGGCCAGCTGCTGGTCCCCACGGCGGATCAGCGGGACGAGCCACGCAACCGCCGGGTCCAGGTGGTGAATCTCGGTGGCTAGAGCGTCATCCGTTCAAACGGAATCGTTTGAGCGGATCAAGATGCTCGAAAACCATGAGTCGGAGCGTGTGACGTGAGCCCTTGCGAACGGAGGATGCTCTAGCCGGGGATGGAAGACGACCCGACCGTCCGGCTGACGCGCCCCGCACCGGGCGCTGCCCCTCCATTGGCCCGCCCGCCGATGCGGCGTGGCGTGCTGGCCGGAACGCTGGGCGCGGCGCT
>CANHTE010000036.1 GCA_947462945.1 Acetobacteraceae bacterium | reverse complement strand
TGAACAGGATGCAGGGCGCATGCTTCTTGGCGTTCTCGAACATGTCGCGAACGCGAGCCGCGCCCACCCCGACGAACATCTCGACGAAGTCGGAGCCGGAGATGGTGAAGAAGGGCACATTCGCCTCACCCGCGATGGAGCGGGCCAGCAGCGTCTTGCCGGTGCCGGGCGGGCCAACCAGAAGCACGCCCTTTGGAATTTTGCCGCCAAGCTTTTGGAACTTCGCCGGGTCGCGGAGAAAATCCACGATCTCCTCGAGCTCGGCCTTGGCCTCGTCGATGCCGGCAACATCCTCAAAGGTCACGCGGCCATGCTTCTCGGTCAACAGCTTGGCCTTGGACTTGCCGAAGCCCATGGCGCGCCCGCCGCCGCCCTGCATCTGGCGCATGAAGAAGATCCAGACGCCGATCAACAGCAGCATCGGGAACCAGCTGATCAGGATCTGGAACAGCGGATTGACCTCGCTCTCCTCCGGGCGGGCCACGACGCGCACGCCCTTTTCCGTCAGCTTGGAGATCATCGCCGGGTCTTCCGGCGTGAAGGTCGAGAAGCTGCGGCCATCGGTGAGCTGGCCCGAGACGGTGCGTCCCTGGATCACCACATCACGAACATGGCCGGAATTCACTTCGTTCAGGAAGTCGCTGTAGGCCACCTGCATCTGCGTGCGGCTGCTCGGGCCCGAAGGCTGGAACAGGTTGAACAGCGCCACCAGGAGCAGCGCTACAATCACCCACAAGGCCAGGTTGCGGCCGAAATTGCTCACGTGTCGCATTCCCCTTCGCCGGGCACTGGGCCGGCATTTGGTGAACATGGTGTCAACGCCACCCGGGGTAATGGCCGGCGGTCACGAAATTCACTTGGTAAGGTGACATTCCGTGACGGCGCCGCCGCGTGGCGCGAAATTCATAGAAAATCGAAGTCGGTCCGTACCGTAGATCAGATGGGGCACCAGGGCCAGCTTTCCATCCCCGGCGCTGCGCAGCGCCGGCAACGCAGCCAGGGCGGCCGCCGGCAAATGCCGCGTGGCAGCCCGAAACCGGGCTGAATCCGCGCCCAGTGGCGCATATTCATGGCCCTCTGGCGGGGGTGCCGCCCGGAACCTGCCATCCCAGAACCCGCCCGCCCAATTGCCCGTTGCGGCCTCACGCACCAGCCAGCGCCCACCCCGGAGCCAATGCGCGCCAGCCAGCGTGCCCGCGCCCGCCGCCAGCAAATGTGCCACCGCCCGTTCGGAGGGCGCATGGGCACCCCCCCCCACGGCCCGAAGCAGCCCGGCCATCACCTGGCGTGCCGTGGCGTCCCGCCCCAGCGCTTCGGGCAGGATTTCGGCGCAGCCCTCGGGCAGCAACCGCACGGCCAGCGCCATCCTGTGAGCGACGGCGGCGGCGTGGCGGGCGCGCCGGCGGGCAAAGGGGGCGGCATCCAACCCCGCCGTGCCCACGGCGCGCAACCGCGCCCGGGCGAAACGCGAATTGACGTTGGAAGGGTCCTCCAGCGGGGGGATGCCCCAGCCTTCCAGGCTGGCTCGCAGCCGCGCCTTGGGAACGGATAGAACAGGACGCAGGATCAGCGCCTCGGCCGCGAGGGTGAGGGGCGCCATGCCGGCCAGCCCATGCGCCCGACTGCCACGCAGGGCGCGGAACAGCAGCGTCTCCGCCTGGTCCTCGGCATGGTGGCCCAGCAGCAGATGGGGCGTGCCGGCTTCCGCGCAGGCTGCCAGCAGCGCGGCGCGCCGGGCCGCGCGGGCTCGTTCCTGCAGACGGTGCCCTGCTGGCAGGCCCAGCGGCAGGAGGCGCGTGGCAATGCCGCGTGCTTTGAGTGCAAAGGCCAAATCTTGCGCTTCCAGCGCCGATTCAGGCCGCAGCCCGTGCTCCACGATCAGCGCCAGGACACTCCCGCCGCGGGCCCGCGCCCAGCGATCCGCCAGCCGCGTCAGCGCCAGGCTGTCACTCCCCCCCGAACACCCCACCGCCACAAGCGGCAAAAACGGCCCCAAAGGCGCCATCAGCGCAGAAAATTCCGCATCGGAGATGCAAGAACCTGAGGTTCTTGCTGGGGTGTCTGAGGGGCAATGCCCCTCAGCGGGACTTACCGGCACTGCCCCCGCTGCCGCGCCGCATTCGCGCGCTGCAGCGCGGCGCCCGAAAGGTTCGGGAACTGGCTGCGCAAATCATTCAGCGTGTCACAGGCCTCACGCCGGCTGCCCAGCCCCTGGAAGGCGTTGGCCAGCCCGATCAGCGCATCCGGCGCACGCGGACCGGTCCGGGCGCGGGTGAAGGCCTCGTTGAAGGCGATGGCGGCGTTGCCGAAGTCCCGCTTGCCATTCAAGGCCTCGCCCAGCAGCATCTGGCCGGCCACGACGGGCGCGCCGGACCGCGCAGCGAGCGCCTCACGCGCGGCGGCCTCGGCGGCGGCATAGTCGCGCCGGCCAAGCGCCGCCTGACCATCGGCCAAGGCGCGATCGGGTGTGCGGGGGGCCGCAGCGCCCGTGCTGGTGGTGGGCGCGGCCGCCGGGCGGGCCGCAGCCGGCGTGGCGGAGGCGCCGCCGCCGCCACCTTGGCCCAGCCGGAACTCCATGTCGCCCCGCAGTTTCTCAAGGTCCTCGGCGAGCCGGCGGTTTTGATTCTCCAGCACGTCCACCCGGCCCCGTTGGCGGCGCACTTCCTCTTCGAGGGTGCTCACCCGGTCCAGCAGCTGGCCCACGAGTTCGCCGCCGCCCGCCGGAGCCCGGCTGGAACTGGGCGGGGGAAGGCTGCCGCCCCGGCTGCGCATCTGCTCCATCTCCTGCCGCAATTGCAGGATCTGATTTTGCAGGGCGATCCCCTCGCGGCTGTCCATCTGCGCCATGGCGGGCGAGCCGAGCAGGACCGGCCCCACCAAAACCGCCAGGAGGCGCAAGCCCCGGGCAAGCGCAGCCGCCCAAGCCTTCAAGCAGCCCGCCATGCCCCGCGCCAACATGCCAGGATCAGCGAACGACGGTCACGGCCCGGCGGTTGCGCGACCAGGCTTCCTCGTTGGAGCCCAGGGATTCCGGACGGTCCTTGCCGTAGCTGATGGTCTGGATCCGCGTCCCGGCCACGCCGCCGGCAACAAGCACGTCACGCGCTGAATTCGCCCGGCGCTGGGAAAGGGCGAGGTTGTATTCGCGGGTTCCGCGCTCATCCGCATGGCCTTCGACCATCACCTGGACCTGCGGATACTGGCCCATCCAGCGCGCCTGGCGCTCCAGCACGGGGCGCTGATCGGCGCGGATGCTGCTGCGATCCGTGTCGAACAACACGCGATCCCCGACATTGGCGACCAGATCCTCCTGGCTGCCCGGGCGCACCGTGCCCGCGCCCGCCGTGCTGGCCGTTGGCTCCGGGTCCGACGAACATGCGACGAGGAGGCCTGCGGCCGCAAAGGCAGCGAGGAGGTTTTTCGTGGCGGCCATGGTCATCTCCTTACGGGCGCCGCACCCAGGCGGCGCCGTGTCTTCAACACAACCGCGCCTTCGCGATTGCAACATGATAATGAGTGTCCCTAGCGGGGGCGGATGGCGCAATCAAGGCGAAAGCCGTGCAGGCTTCACATTGAGCCCAAGCATGGGGCCAGTCCCGCTTGGCCCGGACATCACACTTTCCGGACATCACACTTCCCGAGCTTCACACTTCTCGGGCTTCCGCCAGCAAAAGCCGCCCCAGCCAGGCATGGCCGGGGTCAGCCTCGAAGCGGCGATGGAAAATCATCGAAAGCCGGGTGTGGCGAATATCACTGGGCGGCCCACGCACGACCAGCCGGCCATTCGCCGCCATTTGTCGCGCCAGCCGGGCAGAGAGCGTCATGATCATCTCGGTCCGCGCCAGGATTTCCGGTACCGCGGAGAGATGCGCCACCACCGCCCCCAGCCGCCGGCTCAGGCCCATGCCCGCCAGGACCACATCCATCGCCCCCTCGCGCGAGCCATTGGGGGAATGCAGCAGATGCGGGACGGAGATGAAGCGTTCCATGGTGAACTCGCCCTCGGCCAGCGGATGATCGGCGCGCATCAGGGTCAGGAAGGCCTCGGGCAGCAGCCGCAGGCGGGTGTAGAGCGCACCCGGCTCGGGCAGGACCGCGATGGCGAGTTGCGCCTCACCCCGTTCCAGCAGCGCCTCGGCATTGGTGCGGTCGGCATGGCGGATGGCGAGCAGACAGCCCGGCGCCTCGCGGGCCATGCGCTCCAGCACGGGGGGCGCCAGCGCGGCCTCGGCATATTCCGAGAAGGCGACGGTGAACACGCGCCGCGCCGTGGCCGGATCAAACGGCGCCTGGACGGCCAAGACGTCGGAAAGGCGGTCCAGCGCCTCCGCCACCGGGGCGGCGAGGGCGCTGGCCAGGGCGGTCGGCTCCACACCGCCCGGGCGGCGCAGGAACAACTCATCGCCCAGCGCCGCCCGCAGCCGCGCCAGGGCGTTGGAAACGGCCGGTTGCGAGAGGTTCAGCCGCTGGGCCGCTCGCGTCACATGCCGCTCCCGCGCCACCGCATCGAAGACGCGCAGGAGATTGAGATCGAGTTGCGAGAGTTCCGTCATCGGGGCGCTCCATCATTCACCGTGGTGATGATCCCTGTACGGAAGCGCGATTGGAAGCGCGGCGGCGAAAGGCGCAGCTTTCGGCCATCGAAACCCACCCCAGAGGAGAAACACATCATGCCATCCACCCAGGTCACCACCCCGTATGCGGCGCTTCTGCTGCGCCTTTCGCTCGGCACCATCCTGCTGGCGCATGGCGCCTGGCTGAAGCTCGGCGTCTTTGGGCTGGCCGGCACCATGGGCTTTTTCGGCTCCATCGGTTACCCGCCGATTTTGGGGGCGGTCGTGGCCTTCGCCGAGACGGCGGCGGGGCTTGCGCTGATCCTGGGCGTGCTGGTGCGCCCGGCCGCACTGCTGAGCCTGCCCATCCTGATCGGCGCGACGGCGATGCATGCGGGCAATGGCTGGCTGTTCTCGGCGCCCAATGGGGGGTGGGAATTTCCGGCCTTCCTCACGCTGGCCATGCTGGTCCAGGCGGGCCTGGGCGCCGGCGCGCATGCCCTTGATCTCTCTCACCTGCTGGACCGGCGCACGCCGCGCGCGGCCTGAAGCGCCGGCAGGCAACAGCCACGCTAGCGGGGCTTTGCGCCGCGCCCTTCATGTGGCCAGCATGTTGGGCGCGTTCAGCCCGCGAAGAGTGAGGATATCCGTGCGAAGGGAGGCCAGGTCGTCGCGATCTCCTGGTGGAACACGCCCAGGCCCGCCAAAGCCAGGAGCATGATGGCCACGCTGGCAATCCAGGCCAGCGGCAATGGCCGCGCGATCCGCTTGAACAAAGGGGTGCGCGTTCCCGCCGGCCGCCGCGCCGGCCTGCGCTGCAATGGCGGAGGTTCGGTGGGCGGGGGCGCCCGCCTGGGAACCGAAGGCTCGCCCGCACTGCCCAGGATGGGCATCTCCGCGCGCGGGCCCGGCGGTTCCGGTTCCGCCGCCGGGTTCGCGCTGACGGGCTCGGCCTCGGCCTCGGCTGCCGGCGGCGGCGGCGGCGGGGTGCGCGCCGTATCCATCGGAAGCATGGCGTCCTTGGGCACCCAATCCTGTTGGCAGGCCGCGCAGCGCAGCACCTTGCCACCCGCCACGAGCGAATCGGGGACGCGATAGGTCGCGGCGCAATTGGGGCAGGCAATGTCCATCTCGGCGTCGCATGTGCCAAGGGCAGACACATCCTGCAACCTCATGTTTGCGTAATTCTCCCCGAGCCTGCGAAACTGCCCCCATGGTACAGATGTCGGGAGTCGGGCTGCGCTATCCGGAAGGCGAGGGCGCGGCCCTCTCCGGGATAGATCTCGCGCTCGCGCCGGGCAGCTTCAGCTGGCTGCTCGGCCCCTCGGGCGCGGGGAAATCAAGCCTGCTGCGGCTGATGAGCCTTTCGCTGCGCGCCACGGAAGGCGAGGTCGTGGTGCTGGATACCCGCATTGCCCAGCTGAAGCGCAGCGGCTTTCCCGCCCTGCGCCGCCGGATCGGCGTTGTCTTCCAGGATTACCGCCTGCTGCCGCACCTCTCGGTCTATGAGAATGCGGCTTTGCCTTTGCGCATTCAGGGGCTGACCGAAGCCCGCCTCGCGGCCGATATCCGCGAGATCCTGCGTTGGGTGGGCCTGCTGGAGCGCGCCGATTCCCCCCCCGCCGCGCTCTCCGGCGGTGAGCAGCAGCGCCTGGCCATCGCGCGCGCCGTGGTCTCCCGCCCTGCCCTGCTGGTGGCGGATGAGCCGACCGGAAATCTTGACGCGACCCAGGCCCGGCGCGTCATCGCCCTGCTGCGGGAGATGCACCGGATGGGCACCACCGTCATCATCGCGACCCATAGCGAGGCCCTGCCCGAGGAATACCCTGCCCCCACCCTTCGCCTCGCTGCCGGAAGGCTGGTTTCGCATGGCTGAGGGCAGGCGGCTCAAGGGCCGCGATCCGCTGGGGCTGCGCCGCGCCCTGGCGGACCGGCTGCTGCCCGCCCTGGTCGCAGCCATGGCCTTGCTCGCGGCCTTCGCCCTGGCCGGCGCGGATGGCGCGGGGCGGCTGGCCGAGCGCTGGCAGCAGGGTGAGGCCGGGCAACTTCTGCTGCAATTGCCGCGCGACGCAGCGCCGGAGCCGGTCCTCGCCCAGCTTTCCGCGCTGCCCGGCGTGGTGTCGGTGGCCGCTGTGCCGGATGAGAGGCTGCGCCAGCTTCTCGCCCCCTGGCTGGGGGAAGTGCCCAGCCTGCCATTGCCGCAGATGCTGGCCATCACCCTGCGCACGGAAGCGGATCAGGTCGCCCTGCTCGAAGCCGTGCAGGGCATTCCAGGCGCGCAGCTCGAATTGCGCAGTGAGGCGGTGCGCCTGGCCATGCGCTTGGCCGAGGGGCTGGGGACACTTTCGCTGGCGATGCTGGCCTTGATCGGCCTGGTGGGTGCCGCGCTGGTGGCCGTGGCCACGCGGGCCGGCATCGCCGCGCGCGGCGAAACCATCCAGATCCTGCATGAATTGGGCGCGCGCGACGCCGATATCGCCAGCCGCTTCGCCGCCCGCCTGGCCTGGCTTTGCACGCTGGGGGCGCTGGCGGGGCTGGCCATCGCCATCCCGGCGCTGTGGTTCCTGGCCATGCAGGCGCTGCCCGTGGTGCTGGCGCGCGATGCCGTGGCGAGTGATCTGCCCTGGCCGCTCCTCGCGCTGCTGCCCCCCGCTGGGGCCTTGATCGGCTGGGGGACGGCCTGGATCACGCTGCGGCTCTGGCTGCGCCGGTTGCCCTGAATCAGGCTGGCCTGAATCAGGCTGCCCTGAATCAGGCTGGCCTCGCAGGGTTCGACCGAAGGTCCGGCTTGCGCTCCCGGCCGGCTTGGTGCCAAGCGGAGGCATGCGTCTTCTGGTCCTCGATGCCTCCCTGTCCCGCTGCCTGGCCGCCCTGACCGAGGGCGAGACGGTTCTGATGCAGCGCGTCCATGATGGCGCGCATGGCCAGGCCGCCGCCTTGCCGCCGCTGGTCGAGGCCGTGCTGCACGGCCCGGTGGACGCCATCGCGGTGGGCATCGGGCCCGGCAGCTTTACAGGCCTGCGCTGCGCCATCGCCCTGGCCGAGGGCCTCGGCATCGCGCGCGCCATCCCCGTCATTCCGGTCAGCACGGGCGAAGCGCTGGTCGCGATGCGTGAGGGCGCCTGGGCCGTGACGGAAAACCGCCGGGGCGAGTTGTTCCTGGAGCGCCCCGGCCTCGCCCCGCCCTGCGTGGTGGCGGAGGTGGATTTGCCCCGGCCCGCGCAACTCACCTGGATCATGGGTGATGGCGCCCCGCGCGCCGTGGCGCGCATGCTGGCCCGTGGCTGGCCCGCCGGCCTGGGTGAGGCGCGGCGGATCGAAGCCCCCGCCTTGGCCCGCATCGCGCTGCGGCGCCTGGCCGGCACGCTGCAACCCCGGGCGCTGGAACCCCTCTATGTCGAGCCGCCGGCAACCACGTGAAACTCACCGCCGCCCAAGGCAGTGAGGCCCCAGAACTCGCCGCCATCCATGCAGCCGCCTTTCCGGCCGGCGCCGCCTGGAGTGCGGGGACCATCGCCACCCTGCTGGGCATGGAGGGAATTTTCGGCCTGCATGCCGCGGGTGGCTTCATCCTGGCGCGACGCGTGCTGGATGAAGCGGAAATCCTCACCCTCGCCGTGCACCCGGAGCATCGGCAGCAAGGCCTTGGCCAGGCGCTGGTCGAGACGGCGGCCCTGGCGGCCGCGACGGCAGGGGCGAAGGTGATGTTCCTGGAAGTGGCCGAGGATAATGTGCCGGCCATGGCGCTTTACGCCAGAACCGGCTTCTCGCGCGCTGGGCTGCGGCGGGATTACTACGCGCCGGGACGGCACGCCTGGCTGCTGCGGCGCTCCTTGGAGGAATAGGTCCAGGTCGCTGCCCTGGACCCGCCGAGGCCAGGGCCCCGGACCCCCTCACTCAGCTGTGGGCGGGCTGGCCGCGGTCAGCACTGGCGTAGTTGTGGGAGTGGACGAGGCCGTCATCATACGCCTCGGGGCGTGTGGTGGGCGGGCGCTTGGCCATGCGGCCGCGCTCGCTGCAGGCATAGTTGTGGGAGTGAACCAGGCCGTCATCGTGATCATTGTTCATCATGGTGTCTCCTTTGAGGGTTTGTTGAGGGAGGTTTCCTGCCCGTGAATGCCGCGCGGGGCCTCATGCGTGATGGAACT
>CANHTE010000035.1 GCA_947462945.1 Acetobacteraceae bacterium | reverse complement strand
TGTGCTTCATCGTCTCGCTGGTGAAGCACAGCATGGGCGGGCGGGAATGGATGCCGTTGAAGAAGCTGTAGGGCGCCAGATTCGCCCGGCCCTGTGCATCCAGCGTGGAAATCCAACCGATCGGCCGCGGCGCCACAATGGCCTTGAAGGGGTCATGCGGCAGGCCGTGGCCCAGGCGGGGTTCGTAGAACATGGCAAGCCTCCCAAAATGTTATCTTGTCGCGCGGTGCCGCTGGGGGGAAGCCGCTTGCCTCCGCCGGGTTTCGACGCCATCTGAACTCTCGCGCCAACCGGGGGCGCGTATCCGCGTTAGCCATGTGATGTAAGGCCCCCTGCAAGGGCCTGGAGGGTCTCTCGTGTTCAAGGTGCTGTACCGGTTTTCCGGCCACAACTACGCAACGCGCATGGAAGGCGGCGGCCAATTCTCCGAGGGCCAGCTGCAATTCCTCACCATTCCGCGCGTGGGCGAGCATGTGGATATCCTGGACCACAAGAGCATGTCCGTCGCCAATACCCACACCATCAACCCACAGCATAATGGCACTTATGTCGTGGACCGCGTGACCCATAGCCTGGTGGAGGGCACCAATGAGATCGTCCTCAGCCTGCGGCGGGAGTGGTAAGCAGCCCCGCCTCGCGCGCCTTGATCTGCATCGCCAGGAATTTTGAATAGATTCGGCATTGCGCGAGGCTGCCGGCGGTGAACCACAGGCCTTCCTGCGCGGTGGGCCGCCACATGTTGCGCAATTCGCCACCTGCATCGAAGCCCCAGACCGGGCCGATCTTTTCGGCCACCTCCTCACCCAGATAGGCGCGCGCCGTCTCCTGCTGGTTCTTATAGCCGGTGGCGAGCACCAGAAGCTCCGCCGGGATCACGCTGCCATCGCGCAGCCGCACGCCCTCGGCCACGAAGCGGTCCAGATCGGCATATTGCACCAGGCCGATTTCGCCCTGCGCGATCAGGTCTGAGCAGCCGACATTGAAGTAATAGCCGCCGCCGCGCTCCAGATACTTCATCTGGAAGCCCATCGAGCCCTCGTCATTATCCAGCCGGAAGCCCGATGCGGCCAGTGCATCCAGCAGCGGTTGGTCCAGCTTGCGGGAATGGGTGGTGGCCCGCCGATAGGCGTCACACAGCACGGGGTAGGGCATGGAGGTGGCGAGAAGGTCGCAATCCTCGATGGGCAGGCCTTCGGTATAGATGGAATAGACGCGCTGCGCCTCGGCCAGGCTGACGATATAGGTGGGGCTGCGCTGGATCATGCGGACCTGCGCGCCGCTGGCGTGCAGGTCCTGCGCCACGTCATGGCCGGAATTGCCGGTGCCCAGCACCAGCGCCCGCTTGCCCTTCCAGGCATGCCCGTTCGAATAGGCGCCCGAATGCAGCACCGTGCCGCCAAAATCCGCCAGCCCCGGCAGGCGCGGCTTGATGGGGATGCTGCTGACGCCGGTGGCAAACACGATATGGCGCGGCCGCATCACCCGCAGACTGCCATCGCCGCGCCTGAGTGTGACCACCCAGGCATCGTCTTCACGATGGCCCGAGACCAGCTCCGTGCCGGTCCAGAAGTTCAGCTCCATCGCCTCGACATAGAACTCGAACCAGTTGGCCAGCTTGTCCTTGGGGATGAAGACCGGCCAGGTCTTGGGGAAGGGCAGATAGGGCAGATGATTGACCGAGGTTTCGTTATGCAGCGTCAGCGCGTGATAGCGCTTGCGCCAATTATCGCCCACGCGCGCGGCGCGATCCACGATCAGCGTATCCACCCCCATCTGGCCCAGCCGTGCCGCGATGGAGAGGCCTGCTTGGCCGCCACCCACCACCAGCACCGCGGGGTCATGATCCGCATAGGCGCGGGCGCGGTTGCGCTTGTCGAGCCAATTCTCGCCGCCGAATTCGCGCGAGTAATCGGGCATTTCCACCTGCCCCTGGCCCGCCATTGCGCCCAGCGCCGTCAGCAGCGTCCAGGCGCGGCCATCCACCAGGCGGGCCACGGCATGGCCCTCGCCATGCTCGGCATCAAAGACGAAGATCACCTCCAGGCAATCCACGCCGGCCCGCTGCACGCGGCGCGGGGGCGAGCGGGCGGGGTCCAGCCGGAAGTTTTTTGCCCGCGCGCCGCGCAGCGCCAGGGCAATGGCGGAAGCGCCCGAGGTGGTGCGGAGTTCCCAGGTGAAGGCCAGAATGTCCCGCCAATGGCCCTCCGGCTGGAAACAGGCGCTCACATCGCCCGCCGCCAGGGCTGCTTCAAAACCGCCGAGCCAGGCGGTGGCACTGGCGGTGTGGTCCATGGCGTTCATGCTGGCGTGTCCCCGTTTGGCCCAAGCCCAGCCCGCAAGGGCCCCGCCGTCAAGCCGAGAGGTGCCGGTTCCTGGATTTGGGGCTTGCCTGAGCGGGCCGTCCCGTCTTGCCAGCAGCGGGGCCAAAGGGGGGGCGGGCAAGTGCCGGAAGGCCAGAATGCGGGCGCAACGAAGAAGCGCAGGGCGCCGACGACGCCTGTGGCATCGCCGCCCCGGCCTCCATCCGCGCCGCGAGTTGTCGAGGCTCGCGGCGCATGGCTGCGGTTCAGCCGACTTCGAGCAATTCCACGTCGAAGACCAGCGTCGCATTCGGGGGGATCACGCCGCCCGCGCCGCGCGCGCCATAGCCAAGCTCGGGCGGGAGAACGAGGCGGCGATGCCCGCCGACCTTCATGCCCACCACGCCCTGATCCCAGCCCTGGATCACGTGGCCGGCGCCCAGCGGAAAGCGGAATGCGTCGCCGCGATCGCGCGAGGAATCGAACTTGCGGCCTTTGTTCTCCGGCGCGGCTTCGTCGTAGAGCCAGCCGGTGTAATGCACCGCAACGGGGCGCCCGGCGGTCGCGATTTCGCCCGTGCCCAGCGTCACGTCGGTGAAGAAGTCGGTCATGAGGAATCTCCAGGTGATGCGAAGGGCCATGCCCCCCGCATCAGGGCTGTATCAGCGCGTCAGGGTGGGCGCCACCTCAGCGCGGGGCGATTTCCGAAATCACCAATTGCGCCGGCACGCCCGAGCCGCGGCCGTAATGGCCGATCCAGATGTCGTATTGCCCGGATTGCGGCCGGTTGAAGACGATGCCCGGATCAGTGCCCCGGAAATCATCATTGCAAATCCATTTCCCGTCCGGGAGGTTGATCACCAGCGTCACATCGGTGCGCGCCGTGGCCGAGATGTAAAGCGGCAACCCGCCGCCCGCGCGGTAGTTCAACCGCACATCCGGGGGCGTCGCGATGGAACCCACGCAGCCCGCGCCGCCGATGCGCTCAGCCGGGATGTTGCCGCCGGCGGTGATGTTCACGATGGTCGGGTCGGGGGCGAAGTTGAAGTTGAGGTTCAGCGTCCCGAAGGAGGGGCGCCGATTAAAGTCCTGGGCAACAACGGAGCCCGCGGTGATGGCCAGGGCTACGGCCGCAAGGGCGAGGATGCGTGACAACGAAAAGGCCTCCTTTGGAGTGTTTTGGTTGGGCGGCGAAGTAGCCCTGCCCATAGGCTGCCACGCCCCAGCCGATCTTGTCACCGGCTTTACAGCGGGTGGCGCGCCTCAGCGCGCCTCACGCCGCCAGGCAAGGATCGCAACCCCCAGCAGCAAGGGCAGCATCAGCCAGGGCGGCAGCAGGGGAAGGGCGGCAATGCCGGTGATGGTATGGTCCTCCCGCTTGCGCAGGCCGATCCAGCCCGAGCCTTGCGCATCCCGCCCGGCGGCCACGGGGCGGATATCCGGCACGCCGGCGCCCTCACCGATCCAACGCGCGGCGCCGCCCGTGGCCTGCACCAGGGGCAGCAGGCGCGATGGCTCCGAGCGCAGATCGCTGAACTCGGGTGGATTGGCGGGCATGGCGGCGGCGAAGGCCTGGCGGCGCCCGTCGCTCACCTGCCACAGGCCGGGGGCCTCGGCGGGCGCCTCGGCCGTGGTCCGGCCGCCGGTGCCGGGGGTGAGGGGCGCGCGGCGGGTGCTGCCATCCGGGGCGGTGATGGTGACCTCCGGCGGCGCTGTCGCGTCCAGGCTGCGGCGGGCGATGAAAAGCCGGCCGGCCTCGATGCGGGCGGTCAGGTCCTCCTCCTCCAATTCCGGTTCGCGCATCAGCCAATGGGCGGTGCGGCGAAGCAGTTCCTGCTGTGGCCCGCCGCCATCATGCCCGCGCGACCAGAGCCAGATATGGTCCGAGAGCATCAAGGCCACGCGCCCCTGGCCCACGCGGTCCAGCACCAGCAGGGGCGCACCGCCTGCCCCCTCCATCAGCGTGGTGCCGGCGCGGGGTTCGGCGCGAATGGTGCGGTACCAGCGGCCCCAGCTGGGCTCAGCCGTTTCGGTATTGCCGCCGGGCATGCCCTCGGTGACGGGGTGGCGGGCGCCCGCGCCGCTGATGCGCGGGCGAAAGGCCTGCTCGACGATGGCCTGTTGCGGGTTCAGCGGCCGGGCCGGAAGAACCGCGCCGAGCGGCGTGGCGGCCAGGCTGGTCGGCCCCACGAATTCCGGCCCGACCGAAACCAGAAGCGCGCCGCCCGCCCGCACATATTCGGCGATATTGCGCATATAGGTGGGCGGCAGAATCCCGCGATTGGCGAAGCGGTCAAACACCACCAGGTCAAACTCGCGCAGCTTCACCTGGAAAAGTTCGCGCACCGGGAAGGCGATCAGCGCCAGCTCGTTCAGCGGCGTCAGGTCATCCTTCTCGGGCGGGCGCAGGATGGTGAAATGCACCAGGTCCACGCCAGGGTCGGCCTTGAGCAGGCGTCGCCAGGTGCGCTCGCCCGCATGCGGCTCGCCCGAGACGAGCAGGACACGCAGCCTGTCCCGCACGCCATTCAGGGTGACGACGACGCGGTTATTCACATCCGACACCTCGCCCGGCCGGGTTTCGGCGACCAGGTCGATCACCGAGGGTCCGGCCCGCTCGATGGGCAGGGTGATGCGGTGCTCGCGCCCGATGGGAACGGCCTCGGTGATGGGGGCGGCGCCGTCGCGGCGCAGGGTGAGCTGCGCCATACCCTCCGCACGGGCCGCACCCAGATCCTCGATGATCAGGCGCAGCTCCACGCTGCGGCCAACAATGCCGAAGCCCGGCGCCTCGATCAGCCGGATGCGGCGATCCGTCTCGCCGGCGCGGCCGGGCATCAGCAGGTGCAGGGGCACGCCCCCGCCCGGGGCCCAGCCGCCATCGGCGGGGACGTCATGGATCTGGCCGTCCGAGAGCAGCAGCACCCCGGCCAGCTGCGCGGCCGGGATATCGGCCAGCGCACGCTCCAGGGCGGCGAAGGCGCGGGTGCCCTGGTTGCCGCCTTCAGGGATATCCACCACGCGGAGTTCCACATCACGCATCCGGCCCAGCCGGGCTTCGATGGCGCGGCGCGCGGCTTCAATGCTGGCGGCGTGGGTGGTGGAAACGCGCGTGGAATCGCTGCGATCCACCAGAAGCAGGGCGATATCGGGCCGCGTTTCCCGCGTCTGCTCGACCAGGCGCGGCTGGGCCAGGGCGCCCAGGATCAGCGCGAAGGCGGCGGCACGCCACCAGACGCCGCGCGCGCGGCGAAGGGCTGCGGGCAGCAGGGCGAGGAGGCACAGCACGGCCAGCCCCCCCAGCAGCCAGAGCGGCAGGACCGGCGCGAAGTCGAAGGCGAGTGAGGTGTTCACAGCCAGCCCCTCACGATGCGCGAAGTCCCATCAGGAAGAAGAGGCCCTTCCTGCCGTGTGCCCTCACGATGCGCGAAGGCCGGAACAGCCCGCCGTGCCCTTCCAAGGTTCCGCCCCCCGGGCAGGGCGCGCGGCTTTGCCGCAAGCCCCGCGAAGGCCTCCCAGGACAAGGCACCAGCCCGGGGCCCCCGCAAAAGCGCGCAGCGATTTTGTGGGGAGAAAATCAATTGCCCAGCCTTTCGAGGATGGCGGGCACATGCACCTGATCCCCCTTGTAGTTGCCGGTCAACGCGTACATCACGAGATTTGCGCCAAAGCGATAAGCCAGGATGCGCTGCCTGGCACCCCCCGGCACCGCCGCATGAAGGTTCTGCCCCCGCGCATCCACAGCCCAGGCGCCGGCCCAATCATGCCCGCCCATCACGACGGGCGAGACGCTGTCATTGGCCCGATCCTGTTCGCGGCTGACCCAGACAGTGCCGCCCGCAAAGCGGCCGGGCAATTCCGCGAGGAGGTAGAAGGCGCGCCGCAACACGTGCTCCTCCGGGACCGGCATCAGCGGTGGAATGGCCAGCCCCTGTGTCACACGCCGCAGGGCGGTGCGGGCACCAGGCGAAAACCCCTCGCCCGAGCCCTCGTCGCGCGTGTCGAACAGGATGATCCCGCCATTGCGCATGAAGCTATTGAGGGCAGCGGTCGCGGCTGGTTCCAGCGCCGTCGCTTCCGGGCGCACCGTAAAATAGAGCAGGGGATAGACGCTCAAATCATCGCGCCCCGGCGTGACACCCGAGGGTTCCGCCAGGGTGGCCGCGGTGCGGCGGTTCACGAAATCCGACAGGCCGGAGAGGCCCTGGCGCATCGTCTCATCCAGGCCGGCATCACCGGTGATGACATAGGCAAGGCGCGTGACCAGGGCGGATTGCCCTTCGGGAGATTGCGCGCCGGCCGGCGTGGCCAGCAGCAGGAAAGCCAGCCCCGCCACCCGTGCCGGTGTCAGCAAGCCGCGCAGTTTCAGCGAGGCGAGCAGGTCCAGCGCCAGGATCAGCAGCGCCAGCGCCATCAGCCAGGGGCCGAGGTCACGCTCGGCCGGGATCCTGGCGATGCTGCGCAGCGTGGTGCCGGCGGGCGGCTGGGCGTGCAGGGTTGGGGCGGGCAGGGTTTCGCCCAGATTGATGGCGCGGCGATAGCCTTCGCCGCCGGCCGTGCCATACCAGCCGGGCGGGTGCCGGGCGGAAATCACCACCTCGCCCGCGGCCGGCAAGGGCTGCGCGCCGGGCGGTGGGGGCACGGCGCGGCCAAAGCCATCGAGGGCTTCAAGCGGGGCCAGCATCGCCTCGCCCTCCTGGCCCGAAACCCCGCCGGAGAGTGCCACCAGCCGCCGCAGCATCTGCACGAACAGGCCCGAGAGCGGCAGGTCCGACCATTCGGCCGTGGCGGTCACGTGGAACAGCACGATGCGGCCGGCGCCCCGTGTTTCAGCGGTGACGAGGGGCGTGCCATCGGTCAGCCGCGCCCAGACGCGCTCCGCCAGGCGGGGCGATGGCTCGGCCAGCACCTGGCGCTCCACAGAGATTTCGGCAGGGACCGTCAGGCCCGCAAAGGGGGAGCCCTCGGCGAAGGGGGCCAGGCGCTGCGGCTGTTCCCAGGAGAGGGAGCCGCCCAATTGCCGCTCGGCGCGGAGTTGCACGGGCAGCAGCGCATCCGGCCGTTCCGCCAGGCGCGCCCCGGCAAAGCGGATCAGCATGCCGCCCTGCTGCACAAAGCGATTGAGGGCGGCCAGTTCCGGGCCTTCGGCGACCGGCCGGTCCGCCAGAATGAGGACGGAGATGGGGCGGGCCAGCAGGCGCTCCACATCGCCCCGGCGCAGTTCGGCGAAGGGATTCAGGGCGCGTTCCAGGTAAAACAGATCGCCGATGAGGGGCGCGTCAGCGGCCTGTTCGGCGCCGGGCAGCAGGCCCACCGGGCGGCGGCGGAAGCGTTCATCCAGCAGCACCACGGCGCCCGCGCCATTCTCCTCGGCCAGGTCAAGGCGATGGACGCGGTTGCGGATTTCGGTGGGCAGTTCCAGCACGGCCTGGGCTTCGGTGGCGCCGGCGCCAAGGGCGAAACTCGCGCGGGCCAGGGCGCGGCCATCCTGGGCGCGGGCGATCAGGCTGGCCTCGCCCGGGATCAGCACGGGGGATTGGCGCAGGGTGGCGATCAGCCGGTCGCCCTCGGCGCGGGGGGGGGTGAGCAGGCGCACGGGCCGTTCCTCGGCGCGGGCCAATGTCAGCCCGGGGCCAAGGCGGGCCATCAGCGCCTCGGCCGCTGCGGCATCATGATGGGCCAGGGCGTCGGACAGGTAATGCGCGGTGAAGCGTCCGGGTTCGGTGCGAATCCAGGCCTCCAGCGCGGCCAGTGCGGCGGCGCGGTCGGGCGGCCAGGGGCGGGGCCGCAGCGCGGCCAGCCGGGGCGCCAAATCCTGCGCGGGCATGGGGCCCAGGATGCGCGGGGGCGCGGCGCCTTCGCCCGGGGCGGTGGTGAGGAGTGCGGCCGCGCGGCCCTCGCGCCCCGCGCGGTCCAGCTCGGATTGGGCGATGGCGATGCGCAGCGGCCAGTCAGGGCCCGAGGCCCAGCCATCATCCAGCACCAGCAGCAAGGTGCCCGTCGTCAAGCCCTCGCCGCCCGGCCCCAGCACGGGGCGCGCCAGCCCCAGGATGAGCAGGGCGGCGGCGGCGATGCGCATCAGCAACACCCACCAGGGGGTGCGGGCGGGGGTTTCCTCCGCGAGGGGGAGGTCGCGCAGCAGCATGGCGGCCGGGAAATCCATCCGGCGCGGCTGGGGCGGGGTGACGCGGAGCAGCCACCAGAGGAGGGGAAGGGCGGGCAGCGCCAGAAGAAGCCAGGGGGCGGCGAAGGTGATCATCAGAGGGGCTCTGCCCCTCTACCCCGGCAGGAAACTGAGTTTCCTGCACCTTCCATAAATCGGGGTGCAGGGGCCGTGAAAACCAAGCAGGTTTTCACCCCTGCTGGGGAGCGCGAGGGGCAAAGCCCCTCGCACACGATGAGGGCCATCATGACGGCCCCAAGGCTTGCCACAGCGCCAGCAGCGCCGCATG
>CANHTE010000034.1 GCA_947462945.1 Acetobacteraceae bacterium | reverse complement strand
AATCCTCAGCGCGACTTGGCGGGCCTTGGATCGCGGCTGGCGAGTTCTGCGTCAAGCAGCGCGGCGGCCTGGCGGAGTTGCGCCGCGCTGCGCTTGGCCGGCAGATGCGCCAGCCAGACCGTCAGCGCACCGGCCAGGAAGGCGAGCAGGCAAGGGCCAAAAATGGCCTGCCAGAGCGGTAATTCCGCCACCCAGCCATCAGGCCACAAGGTGATGGTGACGGGCGTGGGGTTGGCCAGGGCAAAGAACGCCAGCGCCGCCGCGAGCAGCGCTGGCAGCAAATAGGCGATCACTCGCCCTCGCCGGGGTCCTGGCCGCCATTGACGCGCGCGCGCAATTCCTTCCCGGGCCGAAAATGCGGCATCCCCTTGCCGGCCACGGCGACAGGCTCGCCCGTGCGGGGGTTCCGCCCTTGGCGGGGATCTCGCTTGCGAGTGGTAAAGGCCCCGAACCCGCGCAGTTCCACGCGGTCGCCCTGGGCGAGGGCCGCGCTGACTTCCTCAAAGATCGTTCCCACAACCAGCTCGATATCGGGCAGGCGCAGATGCGGATGCTGCATGGCGAGATGCGCGATCAATTCGCTTTTTGTCACGGAACCCTCAAAGCTTTGCCAATGCATAGCAGACCCAGTTGATGCTTTTTGCAAGCTTTGAGTGAAATCTCACCGCGGGAGAAGCTGTCCCGGCCACCAGCCCTGGCCGCGCAGCACGGCGATGCCCCCCTCCCACAGGCCGATGGAGGCCATGGAGAGCACGCGCTCGGCGGTCCCGCGGGGGTCGAGGTCGCGCAGGCGGAGGTCAGTGGGCAGGTTGTGCGCCTCGGCCAGCCAGCGCCGGGCTTCCGCCTCGCCGCCGATGGCGTCCACCAGGCCCAGTGCCACCGCCTGGCGGCCGGTCATGACGCGGCCATCGGCCAATTCGCGCACGCGCTCCTCCGGCATGTTGCGTCCGGCGACGACCATGGCGACGAACTGGCTCTGCATGTCCTGGATCACGGCGTTGAGGGAGGCACGGCCCTGTTCAGTCAAGGGGCGGAAGGGGCTGGGCTGGTCCTTCAGGGGGCCGGAGGTCAGGGCCTCGGCCCGCAAGCCCAGGCGATCCATGAGTTCCGAGGCTTCAAAGGATTGCAGGATGACGCCGATGGAGCCTGTCAGCGTGGCTTCACGGGCGAAAATCCGCTCGGCCGGAAGCGCCACCATGTAGCCGGCCGAGGCGGCGGTGCCGCCCATGACGGCCACCAACGGCTTGCCGGCCGCTCGCACGCCCCGGATGGCGGTGTGCAGCGCCTCACCCCCGGCGACGGTGCCGCCGGGGCTGTCAATCGCCACGAGCAGGGCGCGCATCTGCGGGTCCCGCCCCGCGCGCTCAACCAGGCGGACCAGGTCACGATTATCGGTGATGGTGCCGTTCAGCGGCAGGCGGGCCACATGCTCCCCGCCGAGGCCGGCGCCTTCCGGCAGGGGGCCGGCAAACAGGGCCGCCCCGCCCAGCACGGCGCCCAGGATCAGGGCGCCCCGCCAAAAGCCCAGCTGGCGCTTGAGGCGGCGGCGGTCGAGAAGGAGGTCGGGCTCCAGGGCCATGATGCGTTCCGTGGTTGCGGCCTTCACATAGGACGGGCGGGGCGGGCTGCGAAGGCTTGCCGGCGACAACCGCCCCCGGCAGCAACTGGGCATGGACAGCCGCGCGGACGGGCGCTATGCACCGCGCCACCTGGGAGGCCGACTTAGCTCAGGGGTAGAGCAACTGATTCGTAATCAGTAGGTCCGGGGTTCGATTCCCCGAGTCGGCACCAGTTACCGCCAAATCTTCCGCACCCGCAAAAACCCGCGATACCCCAGCTCCAGCATTAGCGTGACCAGCGGCAGCGCGGCCAGGCGCCCCAGCCAGGCCCAGCCCGGCAATGCACTCCAGAGTGCCGCAAAGGCCGCCGCCCCGCTCGCCATGCTGCCATCGGCGCGGCGCACATGCATCCGCGCCAGCGCCGCCTCCCGCGTCAATCCGGGCGCCAATGCGGCATCGGGCCGGGAGACATCGACAAAGCACAGCCCCTCTGCCCCCTCGGCCCGCCGATAGGTCGCGATCTCGCGCGAGCAGACGGGGCAGGCGCCGTCGTAATAAACCTCGGTGCGGGGTGTTTCAGGCATGGGGGGCAAATGGTGGGCTTGCCGCGCGCTGCAACCGGGCGATATCCCGCCCCATGCAAACCTATCCAACCTGGCTGATCGCCGAACTCCGCTCCGACCATGCGGGCGAAACCGGCGCGGTGATGATTTATCGCGGAATCCTGGCCTTCTGCCGGGACGCCACCCTGCGCGACTTCGCGCAGCGTCACATGGCGACCGAGGCGGGCCACCTGCGCCTGATCGAGGAAGTGCTGCCCCGCCCGCAACATTCCCGCCTGCTTCCCATCTGGCGCGTCGCCGGCTGGATCACGGGCGCGGTGCCGGCTTTGTTCGGCCCGCGCGCCGTCTATGCGACGATTGATGCCGTCGAAACCTTCGTGGACCATCACTACCAGCAGCAGATTGAGCGGCTGGACGCCGAAAACATCTTCCCCGAATTGCGCGCCATGCTGGCCCGCTGCCAGGAGGAGGAGGTGCATCACCGCGACGAAGCGCGGGACATGCATGCCGGCCTGGTGGGCGGCTTGCTGCGCGGCTGGGGCCGGCTGGTCGGCTTCGGCAGTGAGGCCGCCGTCTCCGCCGCGCGCCGCATCTGACTCATGTCGGCCCTGCTGGCCTATCTGACGCTGGCCGCATCGGCCTTTGTGGCCGCCACCATCTTCCCCCTGCAATCCGAGGCGGTGCTGGTCGGGCTGATGCTGACGGGCGACCACCCCGTCTGGGCGCTGGTGGCGGTGGCGAGTGTCGCGAATACGGCCGGATCGGTGGTGAATTGGGCGCTGGGCCGGCTGATCCATCGCTATCGGGAGCGGCGCTGGTTCCCCGCCTCGCCCGAAGCGCTGGGCCGCGCCGAGGGCTGGTACCGGCGCTGGGGCCATTGGTCCCTGATGCTGAGCTGGGCGCCCATCATCGGCGACCCGCTGACCGTGGTTGCCGGCGTGCTGCGGGAGCCGCTCTGGCGGTTCCTGCTGCTGGTGGCGCTGGCCAAGACCGGCCGTTACGTGACCCTCGCGCTCATCACGCTGGGCTTCATGTGAGGTGGTTGCCAGGGCCGGATTCAGTGTCACATGATATGGACATGCTCGAACGTCACATTGATCAACGCCCCCATGCCATCATCATCGGCTCCGGCTTTGGCGGCCTGGCCGCGGCCGTGCGCCTGGGGGTGCGCGGTTACCGGGTGACGGTGCTGGAAAAGCTCGATGGGCCGGGCGGGCGCGCCTATGTCTATCGGCAGGATGGCTACAGCTTTGATGCCGGGCCCACCATCATCACCGCCCCCTATATTCTCGAAGAACTCTGGGCGCTCTGCGGGCGCAAGATGTCCGACGACATTGACCTGCGCTCCATTGATCCCTTCTACAAAATCCGTTTCGATGATGGCGAAACCTTCTCCTGCACGGCCGACCTTCCAGCCATGCGGGCGGAGGTGGCCCGGATTTCGCCGAGTGACGTCGAGGGGTTTGACCGCTTCATTCGTGACAGCGAGGCGATCTACAAGGTCGCCTTCGTCGAATTGGCGCACCAGCCCTTCCACCGCTTCACCACCATGTTGCGCGCCATTCCCAATATGCTGCGGCTGGGCGGCTACCTCACGGTGCACCAGAAGGTCGCCACCTATTTCAAGAATGACAAGCTGCGCGTCGCCTTCAGCTTCCATCCGCTGCTGATCGGCGGAAACCCCTTCACCACCACCGCCTATTACTGCCTGATCGCGCATCTGGAGCGGCTGCACGGCGTGCATTACGCCATGGGCGGCACGGGTGCCGTGGTGCGTGGCCTGGTCGGCCTCATCGAGCATGTCGGCGGCGCGATGCGCTATGAGACGGAAGTGTCGCAGATCACGGTAGAGCAGGGCCGCGCCACCGGCGTTCGCCTCGCCACCGGCGAGCATCTGGCCGCGGATGTGGTCGTCTCCAACGCCGATGTGGCCTGGACCTACAGCAAGCTGCTCTCGGAGACGGTGCGCCGCCGCTGGACCGACCGCAAACTCTCCCGCGCGCGCTACTCCATGTCGCTCTTTGTCTGGTATTTCGGGACGAGCAAGCGCTTCGATGATGTTTACCACCACACCATGGTGCTGGGCCCGCGCTATCGCGGCTTGCTGAAGGACATCTTCAAGACCAAGCGTTTGGCGCAGGATTTCAGCCTCTACCTCCATCGGCCAACGGCGAATGATCCTTCACTCGCGCCGCCCGGCTGTGATGCGTTCTATGTGCTGGCGCCGGTGCCGCATCTGGGCAGCGGTACGGATTGGCGGGAGCGCGCGGAGCCCTATCGCGCCGCCATCCAGAAGCGGCTGGAGGAGACGGTGATGCCCGGCCTGGGTGAGGTGATCGCCACCTCGCACATGCTCACGCCGCAGGATTTCCAGGACCGGCTCTCCTCGGTGAATGGCGCCGCCTTCTCGTTGGAACCGCAGTTGTTCCAGAGCGCCTGGTTCCGCCCGCATAACAAGAGCGAGGAGGTGGAAGGCCTGTATCTGGTGGGCGCGGGCACGCATCCGGGCGCCGGAGTGCCAGGGGTGATCTCCTCG
The DNA here is from genome assembly GCA_947462945.1 of Acetobacteraceae bacterium. GTDB lineage: Bacteria > Pseudomonadota > Alphaproteobacteria > Acetobacterales > Acetobacteraceae > Roseococcus. The sequence goes on along the minus strand of CANHTE010000034.1, from coordinate 4,162 downwards.
GCCCGCGTGCTGGATGAGATCGTGCCAGACCCTGCAAAAATTGACCCCGCGCTGCTGCGTCAGCCGGCGTAGCTCGCGCCACCCCGCCTGGCGCGGGTCTGCACGGCCACCTTGCGCTGGTGATAGATGATCAGCGTGAGCCCGGTGACCAGCGGAATGGACCAGAGCACGGGATTGAGCGCGATCTCCGGCATGATCCGCACCGAGCCAAAGGCGAAAAACGCCGTGTAAACCGAGATTCCTGCCCCCACGAGCGCCTTGATGTGTTCGTCCAGCCAATCCTTCTCACCCCGCACGGGCTTATAGAGAAAGCGCAGATTGGTGCCGGCCGTGGCGAGGCCCACCACCGTCAGGCCGATCATCAGGAATTGTCCGATGATGAGGCCCTGCACCGCCGAATTCACCGCCGCCAGGATCAGGATGAATTGCATCGCCACATTGAACCGCGTGAGGTTCCTTGCATGGTCCCGCCGGTTCTGCACGCAAAGCCAGCCATACCAGGCGAGGTTGATGGTCAGGATGCCCATATGCAGCATCAGCCAGCCGAAGATACCCCGGATGAAGGGCGCTTCGAACATCCCCACCAGATGCGGATGCGTGCCCATCGGGTCATAGATGGTCAGCAGGCTCATGCAGACGGCGAAGCCGCCGGTGGCCAGCAGGCAGATGGTGAAGACCTTGCCCCAGCGCTTATGATTCACGCCGCCCTTGCGGCCGATCACCGGCACCCAAAAGGCGATGGCGCCAATGCTGCCAGTGATGATGTGCAGCGCCACCAGCGCGTGAAAGACATGCAATTCCATGGCAGGCGCCTCACCCTTTGCGAGTGACAATGCGGCTTGACACAGGGGCTTGTAAAGCAGGAACGTCAGCCAGCTTGCGCGCACCGGGGATGGGTTGGAATGATTTCGGAATCAACACTTTATGAGCCGCCGCGGCCCAAGCCCCTCTCTCCCGTCCTGGCCCTGATTCGCGCGGCGGCGCGTGGCGATGGCGATCTTTTGAGCCTGCTGCCGGCCGAGGCCTATCGGATGGCGATTGGCCCGCTCGGTTATTCGCGGCGCTCCATCCTCATTGTGAACGCGCCTGATCTCGTGCGCGGCATCCTGTATGATCCGAAGGACATCTTCCCGAAGAATGACCTGATGGTGGATGCGCTGGAGCCCCTTGTGGGCAATTCCATCTTTGTTTCCAGCGGCCCGGAATGGCGCCGCCAACGCGCAATGATTGACCCTGCCTTCAGCATGATGCGGGTGAACCGCGCCTTCGCGCCCATGCGCGCCGCCGTGGATGATTGCGAGGCCAAGCTGGATGCCGAAGGGGGGCGCTTTTCGCTCGATTTGCTGATGAGCCACCTGACGGCGGATGTGATCTGCCGCACCGTCTTCTCCACCTCACTCGCCACCCAGACGGCGCATGATGTGTTCGAGGCCTTCACCGTGTTTGAGCGCAGCGTGGCGCAGGTGGAATATCGCCGCCTCATCATGGACCCCGCCTTCAAGCCGGTGGCGCAAAAGCCCGAGGTGCTGGACGCCTGTGCGAAGATTCGCGGCCATCTGGGCGATCTGGTGGATACCCATTTGGCTGAGGGTCACAGCTTCGACGACATCGCTACGGCCGTGATCGCCGCACGCGACAATTTCGATCAGAAGGCCTTCACCCGGAAGGAATTGCTGGACCAGTTGGGCGTGCTGTTCCTGGCCGGGCACGAGACCTCGGCCAGCGCGCTGACCTGGGTGTTTTTCCTCATCGCGACGCAGCCCGAGGTGGTGCGCCGCATCCGCGCCGAGGTGGCCGAGGTGGTGGGCGATGGCGAGGTGGAGTTCGATCACACCCGCCGCATGCCCTACATCATGAACGTCTTCCGCGAGACCTTGCGCCTTTATCCGCCCATCACCTTCCTCCCGCGCGTGGCGCTGGAGGACACGATGCTGGGCACGAAACGCGTGAAGCGCGGGGCCATGATCATGATCACCCCCTGGATCCTGCACCGGCATGACATGTATTGGCGCAACCCGCATGGCTTCGACCCCGACCGCTTCCTGCCCGAACGCAAGGAGGAGTTGACGCCGGGCGCCTATCTCCCGTTCGGCATCGGCCCGCGCGTCTGCGTCGGCGCCGCGTTTGCGCAGACCGAGGCGGCGCTGATCGTGGCGCGGCTGATCCGGCGCTATGACTTTCACCTGGAGGAGCCCGAGCAGGTGCGCCCGGCAGCACGGCTGACGACGCGGCCGACGCGTCAGATCATGTGTCGCGTGACACGCGCGGCGGCGTGATGCCGCGCACCGTCCTGCTCACACTGGGGCGGTTGCCCAAGGTGCTCGATCTCGCGCGCAGCTTTGCGCGGCATGGCTGGCGCGTGATCATCGCCGAGCCCTTCAAGCGGCATCTGGCCGGCGCCTCGAACAGCGTGGAAAAAAGCTACCAGGTGACGGCGCCCTGCATCAGCAAGCAGCGCTACCTGGCGGAATTGGCCGCCATCATCGCGGCCGAGGATGTGGAGCTGGTGGTGCCCGTCTCGGAGGAGACGATGCATGTCACCTTCCTGCGTGAACTTGTGCCGGAACGTGTGCGCATCTTCACCATGCCGCCGGCTTCCCTGCTGCCCGCCTATGACAAGCACGGCTTCATCCATCTGGCCCATGCCGCCGGGGTCAGCGTGCCCGAGACGCATGCCATCGGCACGCCAGGAGCCGAGGCGCTTGCGGCCAGCGGCCCCGTGGTGGTGAAGCCTGTGCATTCCTGCTCCGGGCGGGGCGTGCGCATCCTGCCGCAAGGCACGGACCTGCCGGAGGAGAGGGGCAGCGTGGTGCAGCGCTTCATCCCGGGTGAGGTTCACTCCTCCTGCTCCATTGCGGTGCAAGGCCGTGTGCTTTCCACGGTGATTTATCGGGGTGCCATGTTTTCCGGCTCCGTCGCGATCGCATTCGAGCGCGTGTTGGCGCCGGTGCTGTTCGAAGGATGGATCGAGGATTTTGTCCGCCACGTGAATTGGACTGGCTTCATCTCCTTCGACTTCGTGCTGGATGCCCAGGGCGTGCCGCATGGCATCGAGTGCAATCCGCGCACCACCAGCGGCCTGCACTTCTTTGAGACGGAAGACCTTGCCCCCGCCATCCTGGAGGCCCGCGTGCCGCGTTATCGCGGAACGCTGCGCCTGCAGCAATTCTATTCCTGCCTGACCGAGACGCAGAAATCCGTCCTGACCCCGCGCCAATTCCCGCGCAACCTGCGCGCGCTTCTCACCACGCCCGATGTCACCTGGGATGCGCGCGACAACCGCCCCTTCCTGACCATGACCTGGACCTCCTGGGAGATCATCCAGCGCGCCATCAAGGCCGGCACCACCTTTGGCGAGGTCGCGACGCTGGATGTCGGCTGGTATGAGGGCGAGGGGCCGTCACAGCCCCTCGCTTGACGTGCCTTTCAGCAGCCGCGCGCATCCCGCGCGGCCTGGGCATTGCGCCCCGCCTGGGAGACGCTGCCCACGCGCCCACCGCTGATGATCCCGCGCCGCTTCCGGTTGCCCTTGGCGGCGGCCTCGGCGGCCGCGGTTGTGCCGGCTGCGGGGTGATGCGGGGTGGCGGCCTGGCGGCGGGCCAGGGCCTCGCGCAGGGCGGCGCTGGCGGCCTCGCGCTTGGCCTCGGCGCGCAGGGCGGTCAGGCGGGCATTCACCCGTTTCAGGCCGCGGGCGAAGACCTGCTTCTTCTCGGTCAGGCCGCGGTCACTCGCGGTCTCGTTCGCGGTGCCGCGCGCTTCCGCCTTGCCGCGATACACGCGCCGGCGGCCGCGGACGATGTCCCGCGCGCGGGCATGCTGGCCACGCAGCCAGCGCGCCAGGCTGACCAGATCCTCACGCGACAGCGCCTCCAGCTCCGGGTAATGGCTGCTGACGACGGGGGCGAACTCTTCCTCGCTGAGCAGGCGGCGTTCGGCGGCGAATTCGACACCCATGATGTCCTCCTGTGGAATACTGCTTTGGTGCAATGTCATGCCACATCGCGGCCCCTTATGGCAGGGGCGGGTGTCCCGCCGCTACGCCCGGCATCCCACGGGGCGGCAAGCCTGTTGTGCGCTGCACAAGCGCCATGCGATATGCTGACGCGTGGTGTTGCGGTGCGACATGGCGCCAGGAAGGAGCCTTACATGCTGATCGGGCTTT
>CANHTE010000033.1 GCA_947462945.1 Acetobacteraceae bacterium | reverse complement strand
TTCTCCACGACGTAGCTGCCCGGCGCGTTGTTCGTGCCCTCGATGAAGCCGCGCGCTTCCAGCAGCGCCTTGCAATCCGCGTTCATCGCCTCGCTGCCGCAGATCATCACGCGATCCTGCGCGGGGTCGAGTGCGGCGACGCCGGCCTGCCGCTCGGCCTCGCCGGTTTCCAGGCGGGTGGTGATGCGCCCTTGCACCGGGAAGGGTTCCCGCGTCACGGCGGGCAGGTAGATCAGCTTTTCCGTCACCATTTCGCCCAGCAGCTCATGCTCGCGCAGCTCGCCCGTGATGTAGTCGCGATAAGCGAGTTCGCGCGCCTCGCGCACTGTGTGGGCCACGATCACGCGCTCGTAGCGGTCATAGATTTCGGGGTCGCGCATCAGGGACATGAAGGGGGCAAGGCCGGTGCCGGTGGCGAGGAACCACAGGTTGCGGCCGGGCAGCAAATTGTCTGGGATCAGCGTGCCGACGGGCTTCCTGCCGATCAGCACGCGCTCGCCCACGCGGATATGTTGCAGGCGCGAGGTCAGGGGCCCGTTTTGCACCTTGATCGAGAGAAACTCCAGATGGTCCTCCCAGGCGGGGCTCACCATGGAATAGGCGCGCGTCAGGGGCTTGCCGTCCACCATCAGCCCGATCATCGCGAATTGGCCGGAGGTGAAGCGCAGCGTGGGATCGCGCGTGCATTTGAAGCTGAACAGGCTGTCCGTCCAGTGATGCACCCAGGTGACTTCTTCGGCGAAGAAGCCCGGCGGGGCGGTGATGATGGGTTGGGTGCTCGTGTCCATGAACCGCGTTTTGCGGCCCGTGACAGCAGGGCGCAAGCGGGGAATGATGGGGCATGGCTGATTTCACTCCTCCGCATGACCCCGAAACCAACCCACCTGTGGGCCACCGCGTGGATACCACGCCCCGCCCGCTGCCGGCCCGCATCCCGCACAAGGGGCAGAGCGTGGATTTGGAGGTGCTGCACACCCGCCACATCGCCGATCTCTGGCAGGCCACCCAAAGCGACCCGAGCGAGGCAAGCTGGGCCTATATGGCCTATGGCCCCTTCGCCTCGGAGGCGGCGCTGGGCGGCTTTATCGGTGGGTTTGCCACCACGCATGATCCCATCGCCTGGGCGATCCGCCCGCATCGCAGCGGCACGGTGGATGGCTGGCTGACGCTGATGGAAATCCAGCCGGCCAACGCGCATATCGAAATCGGCCATATCTGGTTCTCGCCCCGCATGCAGCGCAGCCGCGCCGCCACCGAGGCGATGTTCCTGCTGATGCGCCATGCCATGGAGGATCTGGGCTACCGCCGCCTCACCTGGAAATGCAACGCGCTGAACGCACCCTCCCGCCGGGCCGCCGCCCGGCTGGGCTTCACCTATGAAGGCACATTGCGCGCGGTGATGACGGTGAAAGGCCGGCGGCGGGACACCGCCTGGTTCTCCATCCTGGCCGAGGAATGGCCGGCCCGCGCCCAGGCCATCCGGGCCTGGCTGGATGATTCCAACTGGGACCAGGCCGGCCGGCCCAAGCGCCCTCTCATGGCTGAAAAATAAACTGGCGGTGAGGCGGTCTTGGCCTTAGGTTGCGTCATCGCAATGTCACGCGGAGAGCATTCATGGACGGAATCGATTCGGGCGACGTCATCGCCTGGGCCCTGATCGCAGCCGGGGCCGCCTGGGCCCTGACATCCCGCCGGATGCCGATGGGCGCTGCCCTGGCCGCCGCCGCCTTGGCCGCAATGGTGACGAAGGGCGCGCTGGTCGGTCTGGTTTGATGCGGACGCCATAAATCCTTCGCCGGTCTGTCATGCGCGGCTGGTAGCGACCTCCCTCCAATCTGGAGGGATACATCATGCGCCGCCTTTTGCTCGCCACTGCCGCCGCCATCAGCTTCGCGCTGCCGGCGGCCGCCGATACGCGCTTCGAAGCCCGCCTGGTTGGCCAGGCGATCCTGCCGGCCGCCACCTTCCTGGCGCCGCCGGCTGATGCGCCCGAATATTTCCGCATCTCCGGCCGCTTCACCGGCGCGGGCAACCTCCGCAATGAGCAGCTTGGAAGCATCCCGGGCGTGAGCCTGCCGGGCTATGGCCCGCGCCCCACCGGCCTGGCCATGCCCTTCCCAGGCCAGCCACTCCAGGGCTTTTCCGGCATCAAGCCAGTGGGCGATGGCAGCTATTGGGTGACGGGCGATAATGGCTTCGGCAATCGCCGCAACAGCCCCGATGCGCTGCTGATGATCCATCGCGTGCGCCCCAATTGGCAGAGCGGCGCCGTCGCGGTCGAAAACACCATCTTCCTTTCCGATCCCAACCGCATCACCCACTTTCCCATCCAGAACGAAGCGACGGCCACGCGCTATCTCACCGGCGCCGATTTCGACGTGGAGAGCATCCAGCCGCTGCCCGATGGCAGCATCATGATCGGCGAGGAATTCGGCCCCTATTTGCTGCATTTCGACGCCCAGGGCCGGCTGCTGCGCGTGGTCGAGACGACGATGGACAATGAGGTCCTGCGCACGCCCGACCACCACGCCAACCTCATCCCCGCCAACCCCACCGCCGGCGTGCCGCACCGCGTCCGCCGCTCGGGCGGCTATGAGGGCATGGCGCTGACGCCCGATGGCCGCACCATTTGGGCGATGATGGAGCAGCCGCTGTTCGCGCCCGGCACCAATCAGCCCGAGGGGCAGTTCCTGCGCGTGCTGGAATTCGACGTGACGCGCATGGCCTGGACCGGCCGCAATGTCCGTTACCGGCTGGAGCAGGGCGCCACGGCCATTGGCGATTTCAACATGATCGACGAGCGCCGCGCCCTGGTGATCGAGCGCGACAATGGCGAGGGTGATCCCGGCCGGGCCTGCGCCCAAGGGGTGGAAAGCACCCATGCCGCCCCCTGCTTTGCCATGCCGGCGCGCCTGAAGCGCATCTATCTGGTGGATATGGGCGCGGTGGATGCCGAGGGCTTCGTCCGCAAGATCGGCCATATCGACCTCATGGCCATCCAGGACCCCCAGCGCGTGGCGCGCAGCCGTGGGGACCGCCCACAGGGTGCGGCCGACACGGTGTTCACCTTCCCCTTCTTCACCATCGAGAATGTGGCGATGGTGGATGCGGATCACATCATCGTCGGCAATGACAACAACCTGCCCTTCTCGGCCGGCCGTCACCTGACCCGCGCCGATGATAATGAGCTGATCCTGCTGCGTGTGCCGGAATTTTTGCGCGCACGGTAAGGCGCCGCTTGGCCGGGGCGGGCCGGAAGGTATGACTTGCGCGCCCCGGTCACCGATCTAGCATGGTGAGACTTTCTCAAAGGTGATCACCATGCCGCTTTCCGACGACGTCCAGGCCTTCATCCCCGGTGAGCGCGTGACCCATGCGCCGCTCGGCTCCGGCGGGCTGGATGGCTTGCGCTTCGCCGTGAAGGACCTGTTCGACGTGGCCGGCGCGCCCACGACCTATGGCAATCCGGATTGGGGGCGCACGCACCCCGTGGCCGCCGCCACCGCACCCGCCATCATGGCCCTGCTGGAGGCCGGCGGCGAACTCGTCGGCAAGACCAAGACGGTGGAACTCGCCTATGGCCTGACCGGCGAGAATGTCTGGCATGGCACCCCCATCAACCCGAACGCGCCGGACCGCTTCCCGGGCGGTTCCTCCTGCGGGTCCGCCGCCGCGGTGGGCGCAGGGCTGGTGGATTTCGCGCTGGGTTCGGACACCGGCGGCAGCGTGCGCATCCCCGCCAGCTATTGCGGCGTCTTCGGCATCCGGCCGAGCTGGGGCTCCGTCAGCCTGGCCGGCGCTTGCGGCTTGGGGCCGAGCTTCGACACCTGCGGCTGGTTCGCGCAATCCGCCCGCGTGCTGCAACGGGTGGGCGATGCTCTGCTGCCCGAGGATGCGCTGCCCAATGTGATGCATCTGGCGCCGTTACTGAAGCCGCAAAGCGTCTGGATGAACGCGGACCCCGCCACCGCTGCCGCCCTGCTGCCCGCCTTCGAGGCGCTGGAGCGCATCATCGGCACGGGGCAGGCGGTGCGCGTCGAAGGCCCGTCCCATGTCCTGGCCGAGGCCTATGAGAATTTTCGCTGTGTCCAGGCGCAGGAGGCCTGGGCTACCCTGGGTAGCTGGGTCGTTGCCACCCAGCCAGCCTTCGGCCCGGGCGTGAAGGAGCGTTTCGACGCCGCGCGCGACATGGACCCTGCCAAGGCCGCCGCCGGCCGCGCCTTCCGCAAGCGTTTCTCGGTGCGCGTTCGCGCGCTGCTGGCGGGCGGTGCGGTGCTTGCCTTCCCGACCTCGCCCTTCGCCGCGCCCCTGCTCACCGCCTCCGCCGCTGAACAAAATGCCGTGCGCGAGCGGACGATGGGCGTGACCGCCATCTCGGGCCTCGCTGGCCTTTGCGAGGTGAGCATCCCGGCGGGGCGGGTGGATGGCGCGCCGGTCGGCCTCTCCATCGCCGCCGCCCCCGGGCGGGACCGCGCCCTGCTGGACCTGGCCACGCGGCTTTCTGCGGAGCTTGGCCTCGCATGATGATCCGGGACGCCGTGCTGGCCGACCTGTCAGCCATCACGGCCATCTACGCGCATCACGTCCTCACCGGCACCGGCACATTCGAGGAGACCCCGCCGGATGAGGCCGAGATCGCCGCGCGCATGGCCAAGGTCCAGGCCGCCCAATGCGCCTGGCTGGTGGCCGAGCATGAGGGAGTGATCACGGGCTATGGCTATTACTCCCAAATCCGCGACCGCAGCGCCTATCGCTTCACGGCCGAGGACAGCATCTATGTTCGCCAGGATGTGCGCGGCATGGGCGTGGGCAAGGCGCTGGTGCAGGCGCTGCTGGAACACGCCACCGCGCGCGGCTTCCGCCAGATGATCGCGGTGATCGGCGATAGCGAGAATGTGGGCTCCATCGGGCTGCATTCCTCGCTCGGCTTCCGCCAGGTGGGCACCATGAAGTCGGTCGGGCTGAAGTTCGGCCAATGGGTGGATGTGGTGACCATGCAGCGCGCCCTGGGCGAGGGTGATCACAGCCTGCCCGGTTAAGGCATGGCGTGCGGGCCAGGTTTTGCTATCCTGCGCCGCATGAGCGTCTCCGGCCTGCCCCCTTATGATCCGCAAAACATCTTCGCGCGCATTCTGCGCGGGGAGATTCCCTGCCAGCGGGTGCATGAGGATGGCCACGCTTTGGCCTTTCATGACATCCACCCCCAGGCGCCCACCCATGTGCTGGTGATCCCCAAGGGCGCGTATGTGAGCGCCGCGGATTTCCACGCGAGCGCGAGCGCCGAGGAGATCGCGGGCTTCTGGCGCGCCGTGGGCCTGGTGGCGAAATCGCTGGGGCTGGAAGCGGCCGGCTACCGCCTGCTGTCCAATATGGGGCCGGATTCGGGGCAGGAGGTGCCGCATTTCCATGTGCATGTGTGTGGGGGCAAGCCGTTGGGGCGGATGATTTCGGCGGGGTAGGGAAAAGGCCTCCGGCGGCCGGGGCCTCAGGCCCCGGACCCCATTCCATGATCGGGGTCTGGGGCCCCGGCCCCAGCCGCCGGAGGCCCTTAATCCACCCGCGCCCCCGAAGCCCGGATCAACGGCGCAAAGGCCGCCTCATTCAGCGTCCGGAAATTCGCGAACTCCTCCGGTGTGGTGTACCAGGTGGAGGCCCCGTTCTCCTCGAAGCGCCGCTTCAAATCGGCGCTTTCCAGCGATTCCTTTGTCAGCGCATTGAGGCGATGGATGATGGCGGGCGGCATGCCGGCCGGGCCCATCACACCCCCCCAGGAGGTGATTTCGAAGCCTGGCAGAAACTCCGCCATGGCCGGAATCTCGGGCGCCTGCGGGCTACGCGTGGCGCCGGTGACGGCGAGCGCACGCAGCCTTCCCTCGCGCGCCAGGGCCAGGCCTTGCGGGATATTGTCAAAAATCATGTGCACCCGCCCGCCCTGGATATCCACATGGGCGGGGGCCGCGCCGCGATAGGGCACATGCAGCATGTCCACGCCCGCCATCGCCTTGAACATCTCGCCCGAGAGATGAACCGTGGTGCCCGAGCCCGAGGAGGCATAGGCATAGCGCCCCGGATTGGCCTTCAGAAGCGCGATGAGTTCCGGCACCGAGCGCGCGGGCACGTCATTGTTCACCACCAGCAGATTGGGCAATTGCCACAGCCCGGAGACCAGCGCGAAATCCTGTGCCGCATTGAAAGGCAGCCGCCCATACAGCGTGGGCGAGATGGCCAGCGGTGCCACGCTGGCCAGGCCGATGGTGTTGCCATCCGGCGTGGCGCGCGCAATCGCCTCGCTCCCCACATTGCCGCCCGAGCCGGAGCGGTTTTCCACCACGAATTGCTGCCCGGTGATCTCACTCATCTTCAGGCACCACATGCGGGAGAGGATGTCCGTCCCGCCGCCCGGCGGAAACAGCCCGATGAAGCGGATCGAGCCATTGGGCCAGGCCGGCTGCGCATGGGCCAGGCTGGCAAGGGCAGGTGCGGCCAAGGCCGTCAGGCCCAGCGCCACGCGGCGCGTGGTGGGGGTGTGCGACATCATCTCTCCCTGGCCGCGCTTTGGTGCACGTGCCGGACATCATGCACGGCCAGAAGCGCCCTCCAGGTCAAGCCAAATTTGCATGCTCGGGCCTTGCCCGGCCTCAGCTGGTGCCCGCCGCCGTCAGCCGCCCGATGAACAGGATGGGGCCGGTCGGCCGCCCGGTGGGTGAGCCGCCGGGCGGTTCCAGGGTGATCTCGATCAGCATGCCGGGCGCAGGGCGGATGCCACGCGGCGTCACGCTCAAGCGCCCGCTCTCCGGCACCAGCCCGAGCGAGGTCGGTGCCGTCGCGCCCTGCGGCAAGGCCCAGAGCTGCATGACACGCCCAGCCTCCACGCCGCGCGGGTTGACGGCCGCCAGGCGGATTTGCCCGTGCTCCGCCTCGACCAGGAAGGCCGATTGATCCTGGCTGGTCAGCAGCACGGTCATCATGGGCGGGGCGGCCGGGGGCCGGAAGACCAGGAAGGCGGCCAGGCCCGTGGCCACCGCGCTGGCCCCTAGGCCGAAGCCCCGCCATGAGAAGCGCAATACGCGCCGCGCCGGTTGGGCGTCGCCCAGCGTTGCCTCGATGCGGGCCCAAAGCCCGGGCGGCGGCGCTTCCGGCGCCGCGAGCGTGAGCAGCGGGGCCAGGCGTGCTTCCCAATCGGTCACCAGTTGCGCGAATTCGGCATCGCGGGCCATCAGCTTGCGCGCGGCATCGGACTCGCGCGCCTCCAAGGTGCCCAGCACATATTCGGCCGCCATCTCGTCGCGTTCCTGGGCCGTCATGCCAGGCACTCCTTCAGGCTGTGCAACCCGCGCCGGATCCAGGCCTTCACCGTCCCGAGCGGCAAATCGAGTTTGGCCGCGATCTGGGGGTGAGAGAGGCCATGCACGAAAGCCAGCACAATGCCCTGGCGGTTCTTGTCGGCCAGCCGCGACAGGCATTCGCGCAGCCTCGCGCCATCCTCTCCGGCGGCGAGGGTCTCCAGCTGGTCCGCCTCGACCGGCGAATCGCCCAGCGTGGCGTCATCGGTCGGGATTTCCCGGCCCCGGCGGCGGGCGATGTCGAGCGCCGCATGCCGGATCACGGAGCCCAGCCAGGCTTCGGCCGCGCCGCGCTCCGGGTCATATTGCGCGGCACGGCGGGCGATTTTCACGAACCCATCATGCACCGCATCCGCTGCCGCATCGCGGTCCCGCAGGATGGCCATGGCCACGCCGAACAGCCGCACCGATTGCAGCTTGTAGAGCGCCTGGAGCGCTGCGCGATCCTCCCGCGCGATGCGCCCCAGAAGCTGGGCGGCTTCACTCATCGCAGCAATTGCTGCATGCGGCCCAGCAGCCCGCCCAGATCCAGGCCCGGCTCGGTCGGGGCAGGGGTGGTGCCGGCGGGTTGCTGGCGGCGCAGACGTTCCATGGCGGCGCTGGTCTCGGCCAGGCGAAGCTCGGCCGGCTCGGTCGCGGCATTGTTGTTGCTGCCAAGGCCCGCCATGCGGACCAGGGCGCGATCGGCGGCCGGCAATTCCTGCGCGGCTCGGGGCGCATCGGCACTGCGGGGCATGCAGATCAGGCTGCGCCCCTCCAGCGAGCAAGGCATTTCCATCATGGCGCCGCCGCCCAGCCGCAGCTGGGCCGAGCCCGCCACGGCCAGCAACCCGCGTGAGACGCTGTCCAGCGAGAGATCCCGCGCCGTCACTGCCGGCAGCAACCGCCCGCCGCGATCCAGGATTTCGAAGGCGAGGCCCACGCCCACACTCGGCCGCTCCACCCAATCCTTGTGGCGCAGGGTGCAGGCGGTGCGGTCTGTCATGCGGTCCGTCACGCAGGCCAGTTGCCAGGGGCCGATGGCCTCGGGCACCGGCTGCGCGAAGGCCAGGCTGGGCAGCAGGGCAAGGAGAGCGGCAAGGGGTTTCATGGGCTATAACCTATCACGCGCAGGAGGGACGGGCATGCAGAGCATCACATTGGCCGATGGCACTTCCGTGGCGGCACTGGGCCAGGGCAGCTGGCATATGGGAGAGCGCGCGGCCAACCGGAAGGCCGAGGTCACGGCCCTGCGCGCCGGGCTCGATCTGGGCCTGACCGTGATCGACACCGCGGAAATGTATGCCGAGGGCCGCGCCGAGGAAGTGGTGGGCGAGGCCATCGCCGGGCGGCGGGATGAGGTCTTCCTCGTCTCCAAGGTCTATCCGCACAATGCCTCCCGCCGCGCGCTGCCGCAGGCCTGCGAGCGCAGCCTGAAACGGCTCGGCGTGGCGTGCCTCGATCTCTATCTTCTGCACTGGCGTGGCTCCGTTCCCCTTGAAGAGACGGTAGAGGCGATGGAACGGATGCGGGC
>CANHTE010000032.1 GCA_947462945.1 Acetobacteraceae bacterium | reverse complement strand
TCCATCCAGAAGCCGCTGCTGGCCAACAACGTCGAGGGCGGCCGCACACCCATCCTGACCGCGGCCCGCCTGAAGGAGATCGGCTACAGCATCGCGATCTATCCGGGCGCAGGCTTCCTGGCCGTCACTGCTGCGCTGGAGCGCGTCTATTCGCATCTGCATGCGGTGGGCGACACGAACGGCCTGCCCGCGCAGGAAAGCTACGGCTTTGGGCGGATGTGCGAATTGATGGGCTTCCCGGAGGTCTGGGAGTTCGACAAGAAATGGGCCCGGAAGGACTAAGCGGATGAACCAGGTCAAAGCCCTCGTCTTCGACGTCTTCGGCACGGTGGTGGATTGGCGCAGCGGGGTGGCGCGCGAACTCGCGGGCTATCTCTCGGCCATTGGCCGCACCGATCTCGATCCCTTCCTGCTGGCCGATGCCTGGCGGAAGCGCTACCAGCCGGCGATGGAGGAATGCCGCTCCGGCCGGCGGCCCTTCACGCGGCTGGATGTGCTGCATCGGGAAAACCTGGAGACGATGCTGGCGGATCACGGTGTTGCCGGCTGCAACCCGGCCGACCTCGATGCGCTGAACCTCGCTTGGCACAAGCTCGATCCCTGGCCCGATGTGCTGCTGGGCCTGCACCGCCTGAAACGCAATTATTTCCTGGCACCACTCTCCAACGGCAATATCGCGCTGCTGGCGAACATGGCGAAGCGCGCGCGCCTGCCCTGGGATGCCATCCTGGGGGCCGAGCCCGTGCGGGCCTACAAGCCGCAGCCCGAAGCCTATCAGCGCACCGCCGAATTGCTGGCGATGCGCCCGGAGGAGGTCTGCCTCGTCGCGGCGCATAATGGCGATCTGCGCGCCGCGCGGGCCGCGGGCCTCGCAACCGCCTTCATCCCGCGCCCGACCGAACATGGGGCGGGGCAAGGCATTGACTTGGTGGCGGAAGACCCCTGGGACTGCGTGGCCGCCGATTTCGTGGATCTCGCGGCAAAGCTGCGCTGTGGGTGAAGTGATTTCGTCCCTCGGGCAACCCGCGCCCATTTGATGAGTTGTGTCTCCCGGGCGGCCAAGATGTCCGCCCGGGAGACACCCATGACACGCATTTTGCCCGCCCTGGCCCTGCTCTTGGCCAGCGCCCCCGCCTTTGCGCAGCCGCGCATGGTGGACCACGTCCAGACCGCAGCCGAGCTGGCCGCCATCTGTGACCCCAGCACCACCGGCATTCCGCGCCTGGAGGCCATTGCCTATTGCCAGGGCTTCCTGACCAGCGCCGGCCAGTATCATGCCTTGATGAACCCGCCCGGCCGCCCTGTGCGCCCGCTGTTCTGCGTGCCCAATCCGGGCCCGAGCATCGCGGAATCCGGCCTCGCTTTGGCGCGCTGGGTGCGCGAGAACCCGAGCTACGCCCATGAACCCGCCTTGGACGGCATGCTGCGCTGGGCGCAGGCAAGCTTCCCTTGCCCCACCCCACCCACCACAAGGAGGCCGCGCTGATGCGCCGATTTTCCACGGCCATTCTGCTGATCGCGGGGATCGCCCTCTCCGGCTGTGCCGGCCTGAATCAGACGCAGCAACGCACCGCGACGGGCGCGCTGGGCGGCGGCGCGCTGGGCGGCATCATCGGTTCCTTCAGCGGCAATGCGGGGCTGGGCGCGCTGCTCGGCGCGGGCGTCGGCGGCGCCGGCGGCTACCTTTATGACCAGTCCCAACAGCAGCGCGGCTATGGCGGCAATCGCGGCAATCGCGGATACGACCGGCGCTACTAAGCCGAAGGGTCAGGCGCTGCCGAGCAAACCTTCGCGCAGCGCCTGCCAGCCCGTCTGGTCGGGCACACAGATCAGCCCCCCCGCATGCTTGCGGGGGGAATAGGGACTGCCATCGAATTGCGCGGCATAGCCACCCGCCTCGGCATGGATCAGCACGCCGGCCGCGTGATCCCAGGGCATAAGCTTGTTGTAGAACAGCGCATGCAGCCCGCCCGTTGCGGCCAGGCGATACTCATGCGCGGCACAACGAAAATTCAGTGTGCCAGCCAACTGCGCCAATCGGGGCAGCAGCTGCATTTTGTGCTCCGGCGGCAGATAGCCCCAGGAAATTGCCCCCACCATGCTGCCCAGCGGTGCGGGTCGTGCCACGCGGCAATCCTGGCGGCCGCCCGCGGCGGTTTCCACCCAGGCGCCCTCGCCGCGCAAGGCGATCACCGTGTCATCGCCCATCGGATCATGGATCCAGCCGGCAATGGTCTCGCCCTGATGCACCGCCGCCAGCATCACGCCAAAAAGCGGCACACCCGCCGCAAAATTCGCCGTGCCATCCACCGGGTCAATGATGAAGCACAGCTCCGCATCCAGCATGCGGGTCAGCAGGGCAGGATCAGCCGCGGCCGCCTCCTCTCCCAGGATCATGGCCTGGGGGAAGCGGGCCGCCAGGGCTGCTGTCAGACGGCGCTCGGCCGCCTCATCCGCCTCGGTGACCAGATCGAGCGGGCTGGATTTGGTGCGGATATCGCCACTGGCGAGCTTGCGGAAGCGCGGCAGGATATCCAGCCGCGCCGCCTCACGCAGCACGGCCGCGATCTCACTGGCCTGGGCCGCGGAAATCCTCACGCCAGCAGCCCATAACGCCCGCGATTGGCCGGCGAAATGCGGACGGTGAGGTAAATGCTGCCCTCCTCGTCGCGCCGTTCCAGCACCTCGCCATGGCGATACAGCCAGGCAAGGCGCGAGCCATCTTCGCTCGGCAATTCGAAGTGTTCGGTCACCATGCTCTCCGAAAGCCGGGCATCGAGCGTTTCGCGCAATGCTTCCAGCCCCTCCCCCGTCAGCGCCGAGACGGCCAGTCCGCCGGCCGCGCGTGAGGCTATGGCCTCAGGCCCGCCCAGGAGATCGGCCTTGTTCAGCACTTCCAGGCAGCGGCCGCGCCAGCCGCCATCCAGCGCCGCCTCCGGGCCTTCGGTCATCTCGTCCAGCACGGCATTCACGTCATTGCGCTGGGCCGTGCTGTCGGGATGCGCCACATCGCGCACATGCAGGATGATGTCGGCCGCCGCGACCTCCTCCAGGGTGGCGCGGAAGGCTTCGATCAGCTGCGTCGGCAGGTCGCTGATGAAGCCGACCGTGTCCGAGAGGATGGCATGCCGGCCCGAGGGCAGGGTGATCTGCCGCATCGTCGGGTCCAGCGTGGCAAAGAGCTGATCCTGGGCATAGACCGTGGCGCCGGTCAGCGCGTTGAACAGCGTGGATTTGCCCGCATTGGTATAGCCCACCAGCGCAATCACCGGGAAGGGCACGCGCTCCCGCGCCTTGCGGTGCAGGCCCCGGGTGCGGCGCACCTGCTCCAATTCGCGCTTGAGCTTGATGATGCGCTCACCGATCAAACGGCGGTCGATTTCGATCTGGCTTTCGCCAGGCCCGCCCAGGAAGCCGAAGCCACCGCGCTGCCGCTCCAAATGCGTCCAGGAGCGGACAAGCCGCGTGCGCTGATATTCCAGATGCGCGAGTTCGACCTGCAGCGTGCCTTCCCGCGTGCGGGCGCGCTCCCCGAAGATTTCGAGAATGAGGCCGGTGCGGTCAATCACCTTCGCCCCCCAGTCGCGCTCCAGATTGCGCTGCTGCACGGGGGTGAGGGCCGCATCCACGATGACGAGCGTGGCCCCCTGCTCCTCCAGGGCCTGCTTCACCATCTCGACCTGCCCTTCGCCCAGCAGGGTGGAAGGGCGGCGCTGGCGCAGCGGATGGATGGCCGAATGGACGATCATCACGCCGATGGAAGCGGCAAGCCCCACAGCCTCGGCCAGGCGCGCCTCGGCCGCGCGCGGCAGGCCGCCTGTGGGGGCGAATTCCAGGATGTTCGAGCGCTGCGCGCGCTCGAACGGCAAAATGACGGCGGCGCGCGTCGGCGCCGCCGCGACGTCTTCACTCTTCGCGGGCAGTGGCTGGCTCCCGAGACATGGTGAGGGTGGACTCCCGCGCCGGCGCGGCACCAGCCGGCGGTGTGGCCACGGCGCCCGGTGCCTGGGGATCGAACAGCATGATGGGCGCGCCCGGCATCACCGTGCTGATGGCGTGCTTATAGACAAGCTGCGTATGTCCGTCCCGCCGCAGCAGCACGGAGAAGTTGTCGAACCAGGTGATGATGCCCTGGAGTTTGACGCCATTGACGAGAAACACCGTCACCGGAGTTTTGCTTTTGCGAACGTGGTTCAGGAACACGTCCTGCACGTTCTGGGATTTCTCGGCCATCACGGCCTCCTTCTTTTTTTTGGTCGCGGGCACCTGTTTCAGACAGGTTTGGCCCGTCGCCTTGCCAATGGGGAATGTCGGGCGTCCCGGATCACTTGTCCAGAGCGTGGACCCGGCTTGCAAGTTGCACGCCATCTGCAAACACCATGTCCGGCGCACAGGCGGCGATGCCACCATCATGCGCTGCATCGCCCAGCAGAACCGCCACACAGCCCGCTGCGCGCGCCGCCTGCATGTCAATCGCGGTATCGCCAACATACCAGATATGTGGCCCGGCGGAGAGGCCCATGCCCTGCAATGCCATATGCAGCGGCGCGCCGGAGGGCTTGTCCGCCACGGCATCCCCCGCGCCCACAATTGCCCCGAAACGCGGCACCCAGCCCAGATGCTGAGCCTCCGCCCGCAGCAATCGGCCCTGCTTGTTGGAGACGACGCCCAGCGGCAGATGCGTGAGTGCATCCAGCATGCCGAGCGTGGCCGGCAAGGGGCGTATCACCTCCAGATGCGTGGCCTGCACCGCCTCATAAAAAACATCCCGCGCGCGCTCCCACTCATGGCCGAAATGCTCGGGGAAGCTGTCGCGCAGAGATTTGCGGACATTGGCCAGCACCTGCTCCCGCGTCCAGGCAGGCTTGCCGAAGGCCGCGAAGGCGGCATTCAGCCCCGCTTCGATGGCCGCCCAACCATCAATCAGCGTGTTGTCCCAATCAAACAGGATGGCGGTGGGGCGGGTCATTGGGAATTTCCCAAGCCGGCATGCACATGGCGCGAAAACAGGTCGAATAGCCGCCGCGTCACGGGCCCCACCTTCCCATCCCCCACATCCTGCCCGTCAATCCGCAGGATGGGCTTCACGAAGGAGGTGGCCGAGGTCAGGAAGGCCTCACGCGCGCCGCGCAACTCCTCCAGGCTGAAGGGAGCGAGGCTATGGGGGATGCCCTCCGCCTCCATCTCGGCGATCAGCGCGCCACGGGTGCAGCCGGGTAAAATGACCTGGTCCAGATGGCGGGTGCGCAGCACGCCGGCCGCATCAACGATCCAGAAGCTGGTGGCGGCACCTTCGGTGACCATGCCGGTGGCCTCGTCATAGAGGATGGCCTCCGCCGCGCCGGCTTCGCGCGCTGCCTGCCGGGCCAGCACATTGGGCAGCAGATTGACGCTCTTGATGTCACGCCGCGCCCAGCGGAGATCAGGGTGCGTGATGGCCGAGATGGTCCAGCGCTCCACATCCTTGGGGTAGGGCGGGATGTGGCGAATCGTGACCACGAGCGAGACCGGCACCGGCACGCGCGGAAAGGCGTGGTCCCGCCGGGCCACGCCGCGCGTCACCTGCATGTAGAGCAGGCCGTCCTGCACGCGGTTGCGGCGGGCCACTTCCATCAGCACCATGCGCAAGGCCGCGCGCGGCATGGGCATGGGCAGATGGATTTCGCCGAGCGAACGCTCCAGCCGGTCCAGGTGGCGCGCCTCATCCACGAAGCGGCCCCGATACAGGTGCACCACCTCATAGATGCCATCACCGAATTGATAGCCGCGATCCTCGATATTCACCGAGGCCTGGCCCTGCGGCAGATAGGTACCATTCACGTAAGCGATTTTCGACATGGCGAAAGACTAGGCGGTCCCGGAGGCCCTGTCTTCCGCCTGAACACCCAGGAATTTCAACTTCCGGTGCAAGGCGCTGCGCTCCATGCCGACGAAATTGGCAGTGCGGCTGATATTCCCCCCGAAGCGCAGAAGCTGCGCCTCCAGATATTGCCGCTCAAACGCCTCACGCGCGTCACGCAGCGGCAGTGTCATGATCTCGCTGGAACGGTCCAGCCGCAGCATGGATGGCGCGGCGGAGACGATTTCGGGCGGCAGGGATTCGGCGCGGATGGGGGCGCCGGTATCCCCGGGCGTCATGATCAGCAGCCAATCCATCAGGTTGCGCAACTGCCGCACATTGCCCGGCCAATCATGGGTTTGCAGGGCGGCGATGGTGTCCTCGGCCAGGCTGCGCGGCGCGAGGCCCGAGGTCTCGATGGAGCGCGCCATGAAATGCCGGGCCAGGGCGGGCACATCCTCCCGCCGGTCACGCAGCGCGGGCATGCGCAGCGGCACGACCGAAAGCCGGTAGAACAAATCCTCCCGGAAGCGCCCGGCCGTGATCTCGGCCTGCAAATCCCGGTTGCTGGTGGCGATGACGCGCACATCCACCTTCACCCGCGTGGCGCCGCCAATGCGCTCGAAGCCCTGTTCCTGCAGGGCACGGACGATCTTGCCCTGGGTTTCCAGCGGCATGTCGTACACCTCGTCCAGCAGCAGCGTGCCACCATGGGCGCGCTCCAGCGTGCCGGCGCGGCGGGGCTGGTCGCCGCGCGGCTCCACGCCGAACAACTCCTCCTCGATCCGGGCGGGGTCCAGCGTCGCGCAGTTCAGCGCGATGAAGGGGCCATCGGCGCGGCGTGAGCGGGCATGCAGCATCCGCGCCGCCACTTCCTTGCCACAGCCCGCGGGCCCCGTGATCAGCACGCGCGAATTGGTCGGCGCCACGCGCTCAATGGCCGAGCGGATTTGCGCCATGGCGGCGGAATTGCCGATCAATTCGGCTTCCGAGCCTGCGCGCAGCCGCAAATCGCTGATCTCGCGCTGGAGCTTTGCGGCCTCCAGCGCACGCGCCACGATGAAAAGCAGCCTGTCGCTCTTGAAGGGTTTCTCGATGAAATCATAGGCGCCCTGCTGGATCGCCTGCACCGCCGTCTCGATGGTGCCATGGCCCGAGATCATCACGCAGGGCACATGCGGCTCCTCGCGATGCAGCGCATCCAGGATGCCCAACCCATCCAGCCGCGAATTCGCCAGCCAGATATCCAGGATCACGAGCGAGGGGCGGCGCGCGCGGAAATGCGCGATGGCGCTGTCAGAATTATGCGCCTGGCGGGTCTCATAGCCTTCATCGCTCAGGATGCCGTCAATCAGGCTGCGGATGTCCGGCTCGTCATCCACGATCAGGATGTCATGCGCCATGGCCGTGCTCCTCCATTCCTGGGCCTGTTTCCGCCCCGGATAGAACCGCCTCGGGCTCCAGGACGGGCAGGATCAATTCGGCGCGGGCACCCTGACCTTGCAGCGCATCGCTCAGCTGGATGCTGCCGCGGTGATCCTCCATGATTTTCTTCACGATCGCGAGACCAAGGCCGGTTCCCTTTGTCTTGTGCGTCACATAAGGCTCGGTCAGACGGTCCCGCTGGTCGCCTTCCGGCAGGCCAATTCCGTCATCTTCCACCGAGATGATCAGCTTTTCCCCTGCGGGCGACAAGCCCACGCGGATATGGCCGAGCGGCCGCTCGGGGGCAAGGCCAGCCTCGGCATCGCGCTGGGCGCGCATGGCGATGGCATCGGCCGCATTGTTCAACAGGTTCGTCAGCGCCTGATTGATCAGCCGCCTGTCGCAGGCGACATGCAGCTTCTGCTCCGGCAATTGCGTGATCCAGGCGATCTCGGGGCGCGATTGCTGTTGCAGCACCAGGGCCTCGCGCACCAGCCGCCCCATTTCCTCGGTGCGGATCACCGGCTGTGGCATGCGGGCGAAGGCGCTGAATTCATCCACCATGCGGCCGATATCGCCCACCTGGCGCACGATCGTATCCGTGCAGGCCGTGAAGGTCTCGGGGTCATGGGTGATCTGCTTGAGGTAGCGCTTTTTCAAACGCTCCGCACTGAGCTGGATGGGGGTGAGCGGGTTCTTGATCTCATGCGCGATGCGGCGCGCCACATCCGCCCAGGCCGCCTGGCGCTGCGCCGTCAATAGGGCGGAAATGTCGTCAAAGGTCAGCACATGGCCCTGGCCTTCCATCTCGGGCGAGAGGCGGGCCAGCAGCGTCTTGCGCGCATTGGGTGGGCCCACGCGAATTTCCGCCGTGCGCGTGCTGCCGGGCTGCGCCAGCAGGCCCGCAAATTCGGGTGCCACCTCGGCCATCGGCCGGCCGATCTCGCGGTCCAGCTCCAGGCCCAGCAACTGGCTGGCGCTGCGATTGGGCAGGTTGACGCGCAATTCCTGATCCAGGCCGACGATCCCGGCGGAAACGCCGCCCAGCACGGCCTCGGTGAAATTCTGCCGCTCGGCGATCTGGCGATAGGCTTCCAGCAATTCGCTGCGCTGGCCGGCCAACTGATTGGTCATGCGGTTGAAAGCGCGGCTGAGGGAGCCGATTTCGTCATCGCCATCCCCCTCCTCCACCCGCACCGAGAGATCACCGCCGCGCACCCGCTCGGCCGCCGTGATCAGGCGCGAAATCGGGCCGGCCAATTGATTGGCGAGCACCAGGCCCACCAGCACGGCCGCCAGCAGCACCAGCAGCGAGCCGATGGCAAAGATCATCACGAAGGTGATCTGCAACCCCTCCCGGTTGCGATCCAGCGCCTGATAGGCGGTGACCGCCTGCTCGGTCCGCTGCATATGCTCCAGCACCGAGCTGTCCACCGGCCGGCCGATCATCAATTGCAGGCCCGAGGTGGGCAAAAGTGCGATGATGGCGCGCACCCGGTTCTCCTCCTCCACCGCCACCACGGCCACTTCGCCGCCGGTGGCGATCTCGATCGCCCAATCGGGCGGGGGGGAGAGCATGAAGGCCGAACTCACCCCGGCATGGGCCACGATGCGGCCCAGCAATGGCTCGAAAACCACCGCCTCCGTCAGGCCAC
>CANHTE010000031.1 GCA_947462945.1 Acetobacteraceae bacterium | reverse complement strand
GACGGCTCCACCAGCTATGTCTCGGTCATGCTGGCCCGCGCGGATAGCGGCATCGCCAATCTGGAGCAGATGCGCGGACGCAGCCTGGCCTGGGCTGATCCCAATTCCGCCTCGGGCTATCTTATCCCGCGCTTCGAACTGCGCCGGTCGGGCATTGGCGTGGAGCCGGGGCAGTTCTTTGGTCGCACCGGCTTCGGCGGTGGGCATGAGCAGGCGGTCGTTGCCATGCTGCAGCGCCAATATGACGCGGCGATGACCTGGGCCTCGGGCATGGGCGATATCAATGAGGGGTTCACCCGCGGCAATACGCGGGCCATGGTCGAAAAGGGCATGCTGCGCATGTCCGATGTGCGGATCATCTGGCAATCCCGGCCCATCCAGAACGGCCCGCTCACCATCCGCACCGACCTGCCGCCGGAATTCCGCGAGGACATCATCCGCTTCTATTTGGCCCTGCCCCGCGCCAATCCCGCCGTCTTCGAGCAGATCGCCCGCGGGACCGGCGCCGGCTTCCGCGAAGTGCGGCACAGCGACTATGAAGTCTTCGTCGAAATGCGCCGCGAGGAAGCGGCAGCACGGCGGCGGCGCTCCTGATGACCTTGAGTATCAGCCCGGGCGTCAGCATGCAGGACGCCGCCTTTCGAGATTTGCGGCGGCAGCGCCGCGTCACGACGATGATCGGCCTGGGCGTGCTGGCCGCCTGCCTGTTGCTGGCCGCCTGGACCAGCGAATTCTATCCAAGCTCCCTCGCCGCCGGCGTGCCGCGCATCGGCGAGTATTTCTCACGCATCGCGCCCTCACTGGAATGGTCCAAGCTGTTTGCCAGTGTGGAGACCGAGGGCAGCCTCGCCTTCTGGTTCTACCGCCTGGATACCTGGGCGCTCCTCCTGTTTGAAACGGCGCAGATGGCGGCCCTCGCCACATTGGGCGGCGCCGTCGTGGGGTTGCTGCTGGCCTTTCCCGCCGCCAAGAACCTGGGCGCGCCGGCCTGGGCCTTTCAGGGCGCGCGCCGCCTGCTGGAAGCGACGCGCACCGTGCCCGAGATCGTCTTTGCGCTGATCTTCGTCTGGGCTTTCGGCGTGGGCGCGCTGGCCGGCATCCTGGCCATTGCGCTGCATACGGCGGGTGCCCTGGGCAAGCTTTTCGCCGATGCGATGGAGAATGTGGAAATGCGCCCCTGGGACGGCGTCCGCGCCTCAGGCGGGACCTGGTATGAAGCCTGCCGCTTCGCCGTGCTGCCGGCCGCCCTGCCTGACCTGCTCAGCTACGCCATGCTGCGCTTCGAGATCAATCTGCGTTCGGCCAGCGTCATCGGCTTTGTCGGCGCGGGCGGCATCGGCGAGGAACTCTACAAGGTGATTTCCTTCAATTATTATGAGGAGATCAGCGCCATCATCCTGCTGGTCATTCTCTCCGTCATGGTGATTGACCTGGCGTCCGAACGCCTGCGGCGGCGCGTGATTGAGGTGGTGGCATGACCCCCGTGGAAATTTCTTCCTGGCAGGCGCGCGTCCCGCGCGCCTTTGGCCCCTCGCCACGCGGGCAGGTGCTGCGCATCCTGGGTGGCCTCGCTTTCCTCACCTGGCTGGTGGGCACGCTTTGGTGGTTCGAGGTCTCGCCACAGCGGATGTGGAATGGGCTGAACGGGCTGCTGGTCATCACACGGCTGATGATCCCGCCCTCCCCTGGTGAGCAATGGGTGGAAATCCTGCAAGGCCTGGCGGAGAGCCTGGCCATGGCTTTCCTGGGCACCTTCATCGCGGCACTGATCGCGCTGCCCTTGGGTTTCCTGGGCGCCAACAACGTGGTCACGAACACGCTGTTCCGCTTCTCGCTGCGGCGGGTGTTTGACGGCTTCCGGGGTGTGGACCAGCTGATCTGGGCGCTGGCCTATGTGCGCGCCGTGGGTCTCGGCCCGCTGGCCGGCGTGCTGGCGATTGCCACGGCCGATATCGCCGTGCTGGCCAAGCTCTATGCCGAAGCGATCGAGAATGCCGAGAAGAAGCAGGTCGAGGGCATCGCCGCCGCCGGTGGTTCGCCCACGCTCCTCATGCGCTTTGGCATCCTGCCGCAGGTGGCGCCCATCATGCTGGGCCATGCGCTGTATTTCTTCGAAAGCAACACGCGCTCGGCCACCATTCTGGGCGTGGTGGGCGCGGGCGGCATTGGGCTTCAGATCGCCGAGCGCATTCGTGTGCGCCATTGGGATGAGGTGGCTTTCATCATCATCCTGATGGTTCTGATGGTGGCGGCGATTGACTGGCTCTCGGGCAAGGTGCGCCGCAAGCTGATCGGCGCCCGGTAAGCCCTGGCCGGGCAATCGCCCGGCCAGGTTTCCGGATCAGACGCGCAGCGTGCCCGCCATCGCAGCCCCATAACGCGCCGCGATCTTGTCCCAGGCGAGGATGTTCCACCAGCCGCTGACATATTCGTTCCGGCGGTTCTGGTAGCGCAGGTAATAGGCGTGCTCCCAAACGTCATTGCCCATCAGCACGCGCTGCCCATCCATCAGCGGGCTGTCCTGGTTCGGCCGTGTGGCGATGGCCAACGCGCCGGAGGGCGTGACCGTCACGAAGGCCCAGCCCGAGCCGAAGACGCCCATGCTGGCCGCGTTGAAGCGGTTGCGGAATTCCGTCATGCCGCCCAGGTCCCGGTTGATGGCGGCCAGCAGATCGCCCGTCGGCTCACCGCCCTGGCCGCCCATGATCTCCCAGAACATGGTGTGGTTGGCATGGCCGCCGGCATTGTTGCGGATGGCGCCGCGCACCGCCTCAGGCACGCGGGAGAGGTTCATCAGCAACTCATCCAGGGGCATGGCGGCAAAGGCATCCTGACCCGCCAGGGCGCGGTTGAGGTTGGCGACCTGCGCACCATGGTGGAAGCGCCAATGCAATTCCATGGTGCGCGCATCGATCGCGGCCTCATTGGCATCGAAGCCGTAGGGCAGCGGCGCGTGGGTGTGCGGGCCAGCAGGGGGGGCAGCAACGGGCGTTTGGGCAGCCGCGCGCTGTGTCAGCGCGCCGAGGCCAAGCGCGGCAGCGCCCAGCAGCAGGCCGCGGCGATGAATGAATGCCATGGACTTCCTCCTTCAAGGGGTTTGGTCACGGTAAACTGAGGCTTGGCCCACACATCCGCAAGGCTCCTGGACACCCGCCCTGCCCCGCGCTACCGCCGAAGCGAAACGAATGAGGAAGCCCCATGTCCGAAGCAAGCCTGATCCTGAACCGCGAAGGCCAAGCCGGCACCATCCTGATGAACCGTCCCAAGGCGCTGAACGCCCTGGATATCGGCATGATCCGCGATTACGCCGCCGCCATCGCGCAATGGAAAGATGACGCCACGGTGAAGCTCGTGCTGCTGGAAGGTGCCGGCGGCCGAGCCTTTTGCGCGGGTGGCGATGTGCGCGCCGTGCGGGCCGCCGCCGTGGCCGGGGACCGCGCGCCGGTCGAGGCCTTCTTCACCGAGGAATATGCGGTGAATGAGGGCATCGCCCTGTTTCCCAAGCCCTGGGTTTCCTTGATTGACGGCGTTTGCATGGGCGGCGGCATCGGCCTCGCCATTCATAACGGCCCGCGTGTGGTGAGCGAGCACGCGCTGCTGGCCATGCCCGAGACCGCCATTGCCCTCTTCCCCGATGTCGGCACCAGCCACATCCTGCCCAAGCTGCCGGGCAGCCTGGGCACCTGGCTCGCTTTGACCGGGGCGCGGCTCTCCGGTGCCGATTGCGTCCATGCCGGCCTCGCCACGCATTACGTCCTGCGCGAGGATTTCGCGGCCCTTCGCGCGGCGCTGGTCGAGACGGGCGATGCTGGCGTGGTGGAACGCTTCGCCGCCCCCCTGCCCGAAGCCAGCTTCGCCCCGCATCGCGCGTTGATTGATCACGCCTTCGCCCAGGAGAGCGTGCTGGGCATCATCGCGACATTGGAGGCCGAGGGCGGTGAATGGGCCCTGGCCCAGGTGAAGATCCTGCGCCGCATGTCCCCCACCAGCCTCAGCGTCTCGCTGGAATTGCTGAAGCGCGGGGCGGGGATGAACCTGCGCCAATGTCTGGATGAGGAACTGAAGCTGACCCGCAGCGTGGTGCATGACCATCCGGATTTCCGCGAGGGCGTGCGCAGCGTGCTGGTGGACAAGGACGGCACGCCGAGCTGGACGCCCGCCACGCTGGAGCAGGTGGACCAGGCCACGGTCCTGGGACTGTTCCGGTAGCCTTGCCGGCCGGGATGATCGAGGGGTTTGCCCCCTCGATCATGTGGCCGCTTATTCGCGCGGCAATTCCTGCTCGACCAACGCGCTGAAGAAGCCCACGCCCAGCGGCGCCGCATCGTCATTGAAGTCGTATTTCGGGTGGTGCACCGGCACGCCGCCCTTCCCGTCCGCGGCCTTCTGGCCCAGCTTCACGAAGGCGCCCGGGCGCTTTTCCAGCATGTAGGAAAAATCCTCGGCGCCCATGATGGGCGGGCGCTTGCGGATGATGCCCTCGGGCGCGAAGATTTTCGCCGCCGCCTGCGCCGCAAGGTCAGCCTCGCGCTCGTGATTCACGGTAACCGGATAGCCCGATTTCCACGTGATCTCGATTTGCGCTTCGAAAGCCTCCGCGATGGAGGCCGCGATGCGCTTGATATGCCGCTCCATCGCCGCGCGGGTTTCCTTCTTCAACGTGCGGATGGTGCCCTTGATCTCGCAGGTCTCGGGAATGACGTTGGAGGCGCTGCCAGCATGAAACATGCAAAGGCTCAGCACGGCGCTATCCAGCGGGTCCACACGGCGTGAGACGATGCCCTGAAGCGCCACGACCAGCTGCGCGCCGATCAGCACGGGATCAATCGCCATATGCGGCCGCGCCGCATGGCCGCCCAGGCCGCGGATGTTGAAGGTGACCGTATCGGCCGAGGCCAGGATCGGCCCCGCCACGATGGAGGTCTCGCCCAAGGCCAGCGACGGGTCATTATGGATGCCATAGACGCTGTCACAGGGAAAACGCTCAAACAGCCCTTCCTCCACCATGACGCGGCCGCCGCCCGGGCCTTCCTCGGCCGGTTGGAAGATGAAGTTCACCGTGCCGTCGAAATTGCGCGTCTCGGCGAGGTATTTGGCGGCGCCCAGCAGCATGGCGGTGTGGCCGTCATGGCCGCAGGCATGCATCTTTCCGGGCGTCCTGGAGGCATGCGGCGCGCCGGTTTCCTCGGTCATCGGCAGGCAATCCATATCGGCCCGCAGCCCGATGGAGCGGCCCGAATCGCCGTGGCGCAGCACGCCCACCAGGCCAGTGCCGGCAATGCCGCGATGCACCTCAATCCCCCAGGAGGCGAGCTTCTCCGCCACCAGCGCAGAGGTCGCGTGCTCTTCGAAGCCGAGCTCGGGGTTGGCATGGATGGTCTGGCGCCACTCGGCGATTTCGGGCGCCATGGCGGCAATGCGGTTGTTCACGGGCATGGGGTGACTCCTCGGCTATGGGCCGAGTGTCGGACCGCACCCCGAGAACGTCAAACCCTGGTTGACCATCCGGAAATTCCTTCCTCTCCTGCACCGCAAGGATTGGGAGAGGACGCCATGCCCCTGCTGCTCGCCCTGGACCAGGGCACGACCTCGACTCGCGCCATCGCCTTTGATGAGCGGCTTGAGGCGCGCGCGACCGCGCAGATCGAATTGCCGCAGCACTTCCCCGCCCCAGGCTGGGTGGAGCATGAGCCGGAGGATATCGCCGGCCACGCCATCGCCGTGCTGCGCGATGCCCTGGCCAAGGCCGGAGGCACGGCGGGGGACGTGGCCGGCATCGGCATCACCAACCAGCGTGAGACCACCCTGCTCTGGGAGCGCGCCACCGGCCGCGCCGTCAGCCGCGCCATTGTCTGGCAGGACCGGCGCACGGCGGCCATCTGCGAGGCGCTCCGCGCCCAAGGCCATGAAGCCCTGGTCAGCGCGCGCACCGGCCTGCTGCTGGACCCCTATTTCTCCGCCACCAAGCTCGCCTGGCTGCTGGACAACACCCCCGGCGCAAGGGCGGCGGCCGAGCGGGGCGAGCTTTGCTTCGGCACGGTGGAGAGCTTTCTGCTGTTCCGCCTGACCGAAGGCCGCGTGCACGCGACGGACGCCACCAATGCAGCGCGCACCATGCTGTTCGACATTCATCGAGGCCGTTGGGATGCGGAGTTATGCGCGCTGTTCCGCGTGCCCCTGGGCATCCTGCCCGAGGTGCATGACTGCGCCGCGCCCTTCGGCGAAACCACGCTGCTGGGGGGTTCCATCCCCATCCTCGGCATGGCGGGGGACCAGCAGGCCGCAACCATCGGCCAGGCCTGCTTCGCGCCCGGCATGATGAAATCCACCTATGGCACCGGCTGCTTCGCCTTGCTGGTGACGGGCGATGAGGCCGTGCCCTCCGGCAACCGCCTGCTCACCACAATTGCCTGGCAATTGGGGGGCCGCCGCGCCTATGCGCTGGAAGGCTCGATCTTCATGGCGGGCGCCACCGTGCAATGGCTGCGCGATGGGCTGGGGATCATTCAGCATGCGCGGGAAGCGGGCGAATGGGCCGCCCGCGCCAACCCGGCCGAGCGCGTGCACCTGGTTCCCGCCTTCACCGGCCTCGGCGCCCCCTGGTGGGATGCCGAGGCGCGCGGCGCCATCCTGGGCCTGACCCGCGCCTCCGGCCGTGCCGAGATTTGCCGCGCCGCCCTGGAATCGGTCGCCCTGCAAACCAGTGACCTGCTGGACGCCATGCGGCGCGACTGGCCCGCGATGCAGGATACGGTGCTGCGCGTGGATGGCGGCATGGTGGGCAGCGACTGGACCATGCAGTTCCTGGCCGATCTGTTGGGCGCGCCGGTGGACCGCCCGGCGGTCACCGAAACCACGGCGTTGGGCGCTGCCTATCTGGCCGGGCTGCAAGCCGGATTGCTGCCCCCGCCTGGGGACGCCCCCACCCATTGGCGGCTGGAGCGACGCTTCCTCCCCAATATGACCCGCTCCGAAGCCGCCGAGCGCAAGGCGCTGTGGCAGGATGCGGTGCGCCGCACGCGCAGCGCATGACCAAGGACGCGCAGCGCATGATCTTCGAACGCTTTGGCATCACGCCCATCATCAACGCCTATGGCACCAACACCCGCCTCTCCGCCGGCCCGCTGAGCGATGAGGTGGCGGAGGCCATGCGCGCGGCCGCCAGCGCCAGCGTGGATATCCTGGACCTCCAGGCCGCAGCCTGCCGGGAAATCACGCGCGCGACGGGGGCGGAGGCAGGCTTCGTCACCTCCGGCGCATCCGCCGCCCTGCTGCTGGCCGCCGCCGCTTGCCTGACGCGGCTTGATGCCGGGGCCATGAACCGCCTGCCCGCCACGCGCGAAGGGCGCTGCGAATTCCTGATCTCACGCAGCCAGCGCAACATGTATGACCGCGCGATCGAGACTGCGGGCGGGCGGCTGGTGGATGTCGGCATCCCAGACCGCGTTTCGGGCGCTGGCGTGCGCGATGCGAGTGCGGCCGAATTCGCCGATGCCATCACGCCGCGCACCGCCGGCATCCTGCATGTGGCGCAACCCGATGCCGAGCCGCCCTTGCCCGAAATCGCCGCCGTGGCGCGTGCGGCCGGGCTGCCGCTCATCGTGGATGCCGCCGCGCAATTGCCGCCCGCCGAAAACCTGCGGCGCTTTTTCGAGCAGGGCGCCGATCTGGTGGCCTTCTCCGGCGGCAAGGCGCTGGGCGGGCCGCAGGCTTCGGGCATCCTGGCGGGGGGCGGGGTGCTGGTGGCCGCGGCCCTGGCGCAGATGCTGGACCTGGACCTGCCCGCCGCGCAATTCCATGCGCCGCCCGAATTCGCGGCCCTCTCGCAACTGGCCTTCTTCCCGCGCACCGGCATTGGCCGCTCCTGCAAGGTGGGGCGGGAAGAGGTGATGGGCCTACTGGTGGCGCTGCAAATCTTCACGGCCGAGGACGCCGCCACCCGCCAGGCGCGCTGGCAGGCCCGGCTGGAGGCCGTTCGCGCGGCCTCGGGCCTTGATTTCGAGGCAGGTGCGGCTGGCGAGGTGCCGCTGCTGCTGCTGCGCTGCCCGGATGCGCCGGCCGTGGAAGCCCGGCTGCGCGCCGGCACCCCCGCCGTGCATGTCCATCCCGGCCGGCTGCGGCAGGGCATCCTGACCATCAACCCCATCAGCTTGCATGAGCGGGATTGCGCGCGCCTGGGCGAATTGCTGCGCGCCGCCCTTGCGGATTGAAGCGCCCGGACGAAAACTCGCGCCCCAGGGAGATCAGCATGGACCGCTTTCTTGTCGGCAATGGCGCCGGGTTTTCAGGTGACCGGGTGGACGCGCCTCTGCCGGTGCTGCGCACGCTGATCGCCAGCGGCCTGCCCTCGGCGATGTTCTTCGAGACGCTGGGCGAACGCACCGTGGCCCTGGCTCATCTCGAAAAGCGCCGCGACCCGGAAGCCGGTTATGAACCCATGCTGGAGCGCCTGCTGGAACCCATCCTCGCTTTGGCCAGGCAGCATGGCATACCCCTGCTGGGCAATTGGGGCGCGGCCAATCCACCCGCTGCGGCGCGCGCGGTGGCACGGCTCGCCATCGCACAGGGTCTGCCTGATCTGCGCATCGCGCTCGTCGAGGGCGACGACGTGACGGCACTGGTCGCCGGCGGCCAATTGCCGGTGCATGAGGCCGATGCAGGGCTCGACATGGGCGCCTGGAACCTGATTGCCGCCAATGCCTATATCGGCGCGGAACCGCTGGTCGAAGCGCTGGCGCTGGGCGCCGACGTGGTTGTGGCCGGCCGCACCAGTGACCCCGCACTCGCCATTGCCCCCCTGGCGCATCACTTCGGCTGGGCCGCGGATGATTGGGAAAACCTGGCGCTGGGCGCGGCCTGCGGGCATTTGCTGGAATGCGGCAGCCAGGTGACCGGCGGCGTTTTCTGGGACCCCGGCTTCAAGGACATTCCTG
>CANHTE010000030.1 GCA_947462945.1 Acetobacteraceae bacterium | reverse complement strand
TACGGAACCAGGCCACTGGGTGAATTCTGCAGCACGGCCGGGCTGCCCTTGCCGCCGGTGCCGGCCAGCGGCAGCACCACCTCCTGCACATCCAGCCCGGCCAGCGCGACGGCCAGCCAGCCGCGCAGCGACCAGGACGAGTAGCGGCGATTGCCGATAAAAAGACGACCTTCGGCCATGGCGGGCTCCTTGGATTCAGTGGCTGGTATTTCGCACGTGCGGGAAAGGCTGGCGACACCCCTGCGGCGGCCTTACGAAGGGGGTGTGATCCCCGCCTTGGCCCTTCTGCTGCTCGTCACCGGCCCAGCCCTGGCCCAGCAAGCCGTGCCGGCGCGCCAGGCGGCTGAGGCGGAGCGCGCCAACGCCGCCCAGGCCGCAGGCCGCGTCAGTGACGCCGCCACCGAGGCACGACGCCTGGCCGGCGAGCGCATCGCAGGCGCAGCCCGGGTCCAGGCCGCCGAGCGCGCCGCCTACGCCGCCGCCAACCGGGCCGAGGCCGCCGGCCGGGCCGAAGCTGAGGCCCGAGCCGAACAAGCGCGGCTTTCGGCTGAACTCGCGCCTCTTTTGCCGCTGCTGACGCGGCTGGCGGCCCAGCCGGCGCCCATCCTTCTCGCCGCCCCCTTGCCGCCGGCCGAGGTGGCACTCGGCCTTGCCGCCCTGCGCGCCATGCTGCGCGAGGCGCAGCACATCGCCGAAGGGCTGCGCGTGGCCGAGGCGAGCGCCGCCGCCGAAGCCCGCCGCTACGCCCATGAGCGCCGCCAGTTTTCCGCCGCCGAGGCGGAGGCGCGCCAGGCCTCCGTCCAGCTGGACCAGCAATTGGAGGCGGCCCGGCACCTCCTGGCCGAGCGCAGCGAGGCCGAACGCACCACCGCCGCCCGCGCCAGTGCGGAGGTGACCCGTGCGCAAAATCTGGAAGAGGCGCTGGCACGGCTGGAACGCGGGCAGGCGCGCCGCGCCGCCATCGAGAATCAACGCCATCAGGAGGCGGAGCGCCGCGCCGCCGCCCTGGCCGCGGCGGAAGCGCGCCGCGGTGCCATTCCCCTGCCGCCGGTTGTTCCCCATGCGCCAGAGCCAGCCGCCCCGGCCGGCCTGCCCGTGGCGGGCAGGCTGCTGCGCGGCTTCAACTCGCCGGGCGATGGCGGGCCGGCGCGGGGCCTGACCTTTGCCGGCGCACCCGGCGCACGCGTCACGGCGCCTTGCGGCGGAAGTGTCGCCTTCGCCGCGCCGTTCCGCAGCTATGGCCGCATGGTCATCCTGGATTGCGGGCAGGGTCAGCACCTGGTGCTGGCGGGGATGGAGCGGTTGGATGTCTCGGGCGGCCAGCGCATCCAGGCGGGTGAGCCGGTGGGCGTGCTGCCGGCCACGGGCCAGGCGACCCTGTATGTCGAGCTGCGCCGCGGGGGCGAGGCGGTAGACCCTCGGCCGATGGTGCGGTCCGGCGCTTGACCTTGGCGCCTTCCGGGGCCATCCGCCCCGCAGACACATCCCGAAGGACAGCGCCATGCCGCAACCCGCCCATCCCGCCGCCGTGAACGGCCTGACCCTCGCCCAGGCCGAGATCATTGCCGATGCGGCGCTGGCCAAGGGGCGTGAGATCGGCCTTCTGCCGCTTTGCGTGGTCGTGCTCGATGCGGGCGGCCATGTGAAGGTCACCAAGCGCGAGGATGGCGCCAGCCTGATGCGGCCCGAAATCGCCACGGGCAAGGCCTATGGCGCATTGGCCATGGGCTTTGGCACACGAGAATTGGCCCGGCGCGCCCAGGCCATGCCGGGCTTCACCAATGCGCTCTCGGATTTGACGGGCGGCCGCGCCGTGCCGGCGCCGGGCGGCGTGCTGGTGCGCGACTCGGCGCATGTGCTGCTGGGCGCCGTGGGAATTTCCGGTGACGTTTCGGCGCAGGATGAAGTGTGCTACATGGCCGGGATCGAAGCCGCCGGCCTGGCACCCGACACTGGCGACCCCGCCTGATTTCGAGGACCGGGGCTGCGGCTCCGGACGCCAAAGGGGCGCACGAGCTGGACCGGGGGTCTCGCTGCCCGGTGGATTGGCGCGGAAGGCCGCTCAATGCCGGCGGCGCACCGCCCGCTCGCTCATCACGCAGGCCAGCACCACGACCAGGCCGCCCAACAGCACCTCGATGCCGGGCCGGTTCCCAAAGAACACCAGGTCGAGCGTCACCGAGAGGGGCAGCGCGATGAATTCAAAAGGGGCCAGCCGTGCCGGGGTGCCATGCCGGAAGGCCAAGGCGAGCAGGATGGTGGCGCCCCCGGCCAGCACGCCGTTCAGGAGCAATTGCGCCCATTCCACGGCACTCGGCTGGACCCATAGCTGGAAGGTGAAGGGGCCGGTCGCCAGCACGCCAAACAGCGCCGGATAAAACACCAGCCGCCCGATTCCCGGCTCATCCCGCAATCCGCGATTGATGGTGATGTTCACCGCATAGGCCACGGTGCCGAGCAGCGCGCAGGCAAAGCCCAGCAGGCTGCCACCCTCGCCCAGCTGCGGCGCGAGCGCGATCATCACGCCACCGAATCCCACGCCGGACCATAGCCAGGCCGCGCGCGGAACCCGTTCCTTCAGGAAGACGCCGGCCAAAACCAAGGTCATGAAGGGTGCCGTGAAGAAAATCAGATAGGCGTCGGCCAAGGTGAGATAGCGCACCGCGACATAGAAGGTGAGGCCGGCCGTCAGCATGGAGACGGCACGCAGGGCGTGCAGGCCCCGATGCTGTGTTGCCAGCGGCTCACCCGGCCAGCCGAAGGCGCCCCGCAAACCAAAAAGCAGCGCCAGCAGCACGGCATGGCGCAGGAAGATGGCCTGCGCTGCAGGAAAATCCCCCGCCAGCATTTTGCTGTTCGCATCGAGCAGGCCGAACAGGCCGATGCCTGCCATGAGCAGGAGCGGGCCGCGCACCATCATGTCCTTTGCCGTGTGTGGAATGGGTGTCGCGTTACGGCCGCGCGCTGTCAACGCGGCCCGGGTTTCGTCCCGTGGCCGATCTGTCCTATGCAGCGGCGCATGACCCCCACCCTGGCCTCCGCCCTGATGCCCCTGATTCGCGGCCTTGATGCCGAAACCGCGCATGGCCTGGCCCTGCGCGGCCTGGCCCTGGGCCTGGCGGGGCGGGATGACGCGCAGGATGCGCCGAACCTCGCCATCCACGCCCTGGGCCTGGATTTCCGCAACCCGATCGGCCTCGCTGCCGGTTTCGACAAGGATGCGGTGGCCATCCTGCCGCTGCTGCGGCTGGGCTTCGGCTTCGTGGAGGCTGGCACCGTCACCCCCCGGCCCCAGGCCGGCAATCCGCGCCCGCGCCTGTTTCGGCTGACCGAGGATGCGGCGGTGATCAACCGCATGGGCTTCAACAATGCGGGGCTCGATTCCTACCTCGCCCGCCTGCGTGACCTGCGCCGGCCACTGCCCGGCGTGCTGGGCGCCAATGTCGGCGTGAACAAGGAAGGCGCGGACCCTGAGCGTGACTACCCCGCCCTTTGCCGCGCCGTCGCGCCGCTGGCGGATTACGTGACGATCAATATCTCCTCCCCCAATACGCCCGGCCTGCGGGATTTGCAGGGCGAGGCGCGCCTCGCTTCCATCCTGGACGCCGTGCAGCCGCGCGCTTTGGGCAAGCCCGTGCTGGTGAAGCTGGCGCCCGATCTGGCCGAGGATGCGCTCAGCCCCATCATCGAGGTTTGCGTGGCCCATGGCGTGGCGGGGCTCATCATCAGCAACACCACCATCGCCCGGCCGGAGAGCCTGCGCTCGGCCCATAAGGCCGAGGCTGGCGGACTTTCCGGCGCGCCGCTTTTCACGCGCTCGACGGAGATGGTGGCGCGCGCGCACCGAATGGCGGCCGGCCGCCTCACGCTGATCGGCGCCGGCGGGGTGGCGAGTGGCGAGCAGGCCTATGCGAAAATCCGGGCCGGGGCTTCGCTGGTGCAGATTTACAGCGGCTTCGCCTATGGCGGCCCGGCCTTGATTGGCCGCATCAAGCGGGAAGTCTCGGCCTTGCTGGCCCGCGATGGTTTCGCGCATGTCGCCGATGCGGTAGGTGCGGGCGCATGACCATCCAGATCTTCGAGAATCTTGCCCCCCTGGCCGACCGCTATGATGGTTATGTGCTGGATCTCTGGGGCGTCGTGCATGACGGACGCCAGCCCTATCCCGGCGTGCTGGATTGCCTGACCGAGCTCAAGGCGCGCGGCAAGCGCGTGGTGTTCCTGACCAATGCGCCACGCCGCGCCTGGTTCATCCAGACCATGCTGGATGGCATGGGCATCGGGCGGGACCTTTATGCGGGCATCATGTCCTCGGGCGAGGTTTCCTGGCTTTGGCTGAAGCAGCGGGATTTGCCCTGGTTCGCGAAGCTTGGCCCGCGCGCCTATCACATCGGGCCGGAGCGGGATCTATCGGTGGCGGAGGATGGCGCGGCGGAATTGGTGAAGCGCCCGCAAGACGCCGATTTCCTGCTCAACACCGGCCCCGATCCGGACCGCCGATCCGTCTCGGTCGAGCCTTACCGGGATGAGTTGCGCGCTTGCTTCGAGGCAGGTTTGCCGATGCTCTGCGTGAACCCGGATCGGGCCGTGATGGTGGCGGGGGACCGCCTGATCTGTGCCGGCGCGCTGGCCGATATCTACCTGGAATGGGGCGGCGATGTCTTCGAGGCCGGCAAGCCCGATGCGGCCGTCTATGGCCCCGTGCTGGCGCTGCTGGGCATGGCTGATAAAAGGCGCGTCGTGGCCATTGGTGACACGCCGCACACGGATCTGGCCGGTGCCCGCAATGCCGGCCTTGATAGCCTTTGGGCGCTGACGGGCCTCACGGCCGATGCCCATGGCACGGACCCTTCGCCCGGCCTGCTTGCACATGTGCTGGCCGAGGAGGGCGAAGCCCCGGTCGCCGCGTTGCGCAGCCTGCGCTGGTAAGCGCCGCACTGGCGGTTTCCCGGGCCTGGTGTCAGGCTCCGCTGCATGATGTTTCGCTCCGCCTGCCGTGAGGCGCTGGGTGCGCCCGCCCTGGCCATGGCGGCCACCTTCCTGGCTTTCGGTGCCGCTGTTCAGGCGGCCGGGCTCGGGCTGGGCTGGGGACTGGCTGCGGCCCTGCTGGTCTATGGCATGCCGGGGCAGATGGTGCTGGTCACGGCCGTCACCCTGCCCGGTGGTGCGGCATCCCTGGCCGTGGGGCCGGCGGTGCTGGGCGCGGCCACGGCCAATGCGCGCTTTCTGCCCATGGCGGTGGCACTTTCGCCCTGGCTCGGCGGCGGGGCGCGGCGCTGGTGGGGGTTGCCCTTCATTGCCGTCACCCCCTGGGCCATGGCAATGCGGCGGCTTCCGGGACTGCCGGAGGCTTCGCGCCTTGCCTGGTTCCTGGGCTTCGGGCTGACCTCCTGGCTGGTGGCGGGGGCGGCGACCCTGCTGGGCCATGCCATGGCACCCTTGGTGGAGGGGCCGCTTCTGGCGCTGCTGCTGTTCGTGAACCCGCTGTATTTCGCGCTGATCCTGACGGGCGAGATGCGCGCCATCGCATCGCGCCGGGCGGTGATCTGCGGCTGTTGCGCGGCGCCTTTGGTGCTGTTTCTGCCGGCAGGCTGGGCGCTGCTGGCAGCCGGCCTGCTGGGCGGCACGCTGGCCTTTCTGTGGGGAGAGCGGCATGGGCGGCGCTGATCTGGCGCTGCTGCTGCTCATCCTGGCCTGCCTCTTGCTTCGCGCGGCCGGGTTGCTGCTGGCGGGGCATCTGCGGCCGGATCACCCTTTCGTGCGCTGGGCGGCCTCGGTCGCGCTGGCCACCCTCGCTGCCTTCATTGCCGCCGCGGTGGCCGCACCGAGCGGGGCTCTCGCCGGCATCCCGTGGGGAGCGCGGCTTGCGGGGGTGGTGGTTGCCATCGGTTGGATGTTGTGGCGGGGGGGCATGTTGGCGCCGCTCATTGCCGGCCTGGGCGCGGCCGCCGCGCTGCACTTTTTGGCCACGTGACCTGAGCGAAATCTGGTTCGGACCAAGCTTCCGGGAATTCCGGCGCAGCCGTCATCCTGAAAATAGTCGGCCTGCATGTAGGCGGCAGGGTTTCGGTCAGCTGCGGGCAACTTTTCCGCTGCGGCGCGTTTGTAGGAATGGCACGGCGCGACACATCGCCGCCCTTGCCCCATCCCTCAAGGATTCCGCCATGACCCGTATAAACACACGACGCCCGAGCACCCTGCCCATCACACTTGCCATGGGGCTGGCCTTGGCTCCCTTGCTGGCTTCGGGGCCTGCCTGGGCGCAGCCAAGCGCCAACCCGGCCAATCCCGCCGGCACCGGCATGATCCGCACGCCGGACCGCCCGGCAGGCACAACGAGTGCCCCTGATGGCTCCCCCGGCAACCCCGCCGGCACCGCCGTCGGGCGCGCGCTGGACCGCGCGACGGGCACCCCGACCGCCCCGGACGGAACGCCTGGCAATCCATCCGGCACCGCCCTCGGCCGTGCGGTCAGCCCGGGCGTCCCCTCGGTGATGGCTCCCTCGGCCGTTTCCCCGTCAGCGATTTCACCTCCGGGGAACATGACGCCGGGCGCCGCCACATTGGCCCGTCCGCGTCTCAGCCAGATCATCGGGGCGGCGGTCTACAATGAGCGCAATGAGCGCGTTGGGGAGGTGGATGATATCCTGCTGTCCCCGCCCGGAACCGCCGCTCCGGCAACGGCAGGCGGCCCCACCGCCATCATTCAGGTGGGCGGCTTCCTGGGCATGGGCGGCCGGCTCGTGACCTTGCCGCTGGGTGATCTGCGCTGGAACACCGAGCGCGAACACATCGTCATGCCGGGCGCCACGAAGGACAGCCTCGGCACACGCCCAGCCTTTGACTACGGGACGCTGCGTGGACGCTGATGGCCTGACGTCCGGCACGGGCGGCACGGGGGAAACCCCGTGCCGCCTTCGGGTTTGACCACGCGAGGCCGGGGTGAGGCATCAAGGCGAAGCCAGGGCACGCAGCCGTTACAATTTCCCATGCAACCATTGCGGGCAGTCGGCGTTAATGAATGCATGTCAAGCGAAGCCCCCGTCGTAGCGTGCCTTCATCCTCCCTCCTTCCAGACGCTGGTGCTGGAGAGCCTTCCCACGCTGCGGCGTCGCGCCTTTTCGCTCACCCGTCATCGCGCGGACGCCGAGGACCTGCTGCAAACCGCCGTGGCCAGCGCGCTTGCCGCACAAAATTCCTATGAGCCCGGCACGAATTTCAAGGCCTGGATGACGCGCATCATGCGCAATCGCTTCTTTTCGAATATGCGCAGCCGCCGTGAAACGGTGGAACTGGATGACGCCCCCGCCGGCCTGCTGAGCCGCAGCGGGGGCCAGGAGGAGAGGTTGGCCGTGGAGGAACTCTGCCGCTGCCTGGCAACGCTCCCGGCGGATCAGCGACGCATCTTGCTGATGATCACGGTCGAAGGCCTTTCCTATGTCGAGGCTTCGCAAAGGCTGGGCGTCGCGATCGGCACGTTGAAGTGCCGCGTCTTTCGCGCGCGGCGGCAATTGCGGGTGGCGCTTCTGGGTGAAGACGATGCGGCTTCCACACCCTTGGAATCTCAACCGCAAATCCGGCCGGCCCGCGCACCGGCCCGGCATGCGCCAAGCCCTGCCTGACGCGGCATCAGGAGGTTTGGGCGCGCCCTTTCCCCTTGTTCCGGAGTGACGATAACCCAACCCATCGCCGATCGCGCCCAGCCGCATGACCAACACGGATGGGTTC
The DNA here is from genome assembly GCA_947462945.1 of Acetobacteraceae bacterium. Taxonomy (GTDB): domain Bacteria; phylum Pseudomonadota; class Alphaproteobacteria; order Acetobacterales; family Acetobacteraceae; genus Roseococcus. Next base: position 1,433 of record CANHTE010000030.1, on the reverse strand, counting down.
CAGGCACAGAAGGTCCCGGAGGCCCCATGGCCGAGGCCTTCAAGCCCCGGCTCGACCTACGACTTGGCACCTTGTTCGGGAGGCCTTCCGGGCATCCGCCGCCTGATGAAGCCGACGCCATCCAGGGCCTGGACGCCGCTCGGCCCAAGGACCCTGCGGGTCCCCCCCGCGCGTCCCGGATGGCCGGACGGAACAAGGCCTGCCTGCTGGCCCTCATCGGGGATCCGGCGCAGCGCAGGGCGCAGGGGGCAGGGGGCAGGGCAGTTGTGGGGGTTATTCCACCCGAATGTTCCGCGCGCGAATCACCTGGCCCCAGCGGTCAAACTCCTGCGCCGCGAAGCGCTCCATTTCCGCTTGAGAATTGCCCACGGCAACCAGGCCGGCGGCGGCCATGCGGGTGATGACGGGCGGATGCGCCACAGCCTCTCGCACGGCGGCGCCGAGCCGCGCCTGAACGGCGGCGGGGGTTCCGGCCGGCACCGCGATGCTGCCCCAGCTTTGCACGGTGGCATCGGTGAAGCCTGCTTCCCGGAAGGTCGGCAGATTCGGCAGGACGGCAATTCGCTCCGGCCCGCTGGTGGCCAGCGCGCGGATGGCCTGTGCGCGGACCTGGCCGATGGATGAGGCTGGCTGGTCCAGCATCACCTGCACCGTGCCATTGACCAGGTCCGACATGGCCTGGCCCGAGCCGCGGTAGGGCACATGCACCATCTGGGTTCCGGTGACGGCCATGAACAATTCGGTGAAGATATGGGTGCCCGAACCGACACCCGAGGTGGCGAAGCTCAACTGCCCCGGCCGAGCCCGGACATGCGCCACGAACTCCTGCAGGGTCTGCGCCGGAATGGCGGGGTGCACCACCACGATCACATCCGTCGTGAAAATCTTGGAGAGCATGACCAGCTCGCGCCGCACATCCACGGCGCGCATCAGCCCCAGATGCGGCGCCTGCGTCATGACGCCATTGGTCGCCACCAGCAGGGTATAGCCATCCGGCGCGCTGCGTGCCGCGGCTTCGACGCCCACCGCGCCACCGGCGCCGGTGCGGTTTTCCACCACCACCGGCTGGCCCAGCGTCTCACTCAGCCGCTCGGCGATGATCCGGCCGCCCACATCCGTGCTGCCGCCGGGCGAAAAGGGCACGATCAGCCGCAGCTGCCGATTGGGCTGCCAAGGCGCCTGTGCGGCGGCGGCGAGGGGCAGCAATACGGGGGCGGCAAGCAGGCTGCGGCGACGGAAGGTCATGCTGGAACTCCGATGTTCATTGCGGCGCGAAGGCTTCCGCCTCAACCTCGACGACAAAACGCGGATGAGCGAGGCCGGCCACGATCAGCAGCGTGCTGGTCGGCGCATGCCCCTCCATCGCTCCGTCCCTGGCGGCTCGCCAGGGCGCGATGAGCGAGGTCTCGGTCAGGAAGACGGTCAGCTTTACG
>CANHTE010000029.1 GCA_947462945.1 Acetobacteraceae bacterium | reverse complement strand
TCAATCCCACCGCGCGGGTTGAGGCCATGCGCGACCTGGACCGGCTGACCCAGGCACCCGAGGCCTTCGAGCATGACAGTGGCACGCTGCTCGCGCTCCGCACCGCCCGCGGGCAATTGCAGCGCGACCGCCGGCCCGAGGCGATCGGCGAGGCGCAGGAATTGCTGTGGGAGGCCGCACTCGCGCTCGAGGAAGGGCGGGACCAACGCAGCGCCCGCGCCTTGGCCGAGGCCCAGCGCCAATTGCGCGAGGCGATGAACGAGGCCGAGCGCACCCCGCCTGCCGAAAACGAACAGCAGCGCAGCGAGGTGGAGCGCCGCATCGAGCAACTGCGCGAGGCCATCCGCCGCCACCTCGAAGCCATGGCAGAGCGCTTGCAGCGCGAAAACGCCGAGGCGCTGCCCTATGACCCCCAGCAACGCATGCTGGACCAGCGCGACATGGACCGCCGCACCCGCCGCATGGAGGAAGCCAACCGGCAGAACCGCATGGAGGATGCCCAACGCGAATTGGCTGAGCTGGAGGAAATGCTTCGCGCCTTGCAGGAAGGCCGCGTGGCGCGCGGCGAATCCCCCGAACGGCAGCGCCAGCGGGAGCGCGGGCAGCAACAGATGGGCGCCGTGCAGGACATGGTGCGCCGCCAGGGCGAGATGGTGGATCAGGGCGCCCGCCGCGCCGAGCAGCAGGAGCAGCGCGCCCAGCAGCAGCGCCGCCAAAGCCAGCCCTGGAACCAGCGCCCCAATGCGCCCGGCCAGACCTCACCCGAGCAACAGCAACAGGCCGAGCGGGAAGCGCAGCAGCAGCAGCAGGCCGAGGCCCGCCGCCAGCGCGCCCTGCGCCGCGCCTTGGGTGAACTCATGCAGCAGCAGGGCGACCTGACGGGCGAAATCCCCGAAGCACTTGGCCTGGCCGACCAGGCCATGCGCGAGGCGATGGAGGCGCTCGGCGAAGGCCGTGACGCCCGGCCTTCGCAGCAGGAGGCCATGCGCCGCCTCCAGGAAGGCGGCCGCCAGATGGCCCAGCAGATGCAGCGCCAATTCGGCCAGGGCCAGGGCGAAGGCGAGGGCGAGGGCGAAGACGACAGCATGGGTGAGATGGAAATGGGCGGCGATGGCCCCGATGGCCAGCAGCAGCTGGGCGAGGGCCGTGATCCCCTTGGCCGCCGCGCCCGGGAAAACACCGGCAATGCCGATAATGGCAGCGACACCCGCGTTCCGGAGGAGGCCGAGCAGCTCCGCACGCGGCGCTTGCAGGATGAACTTCGGCGGCGCGGCGCCGAGCGCGAAAGGCCGGCCGAGGAACTGGACTATATTGACCGGCTGTTGCGAAGGTTTTGAGGCGATCGGCGAAACGCCCTTGCCTCTTCGCGCTCACCCACCGGGAGGCTCGGCGTTCTGGAGCTTCGATGGACATCACTCCGGCCGGCAAGACGCGGGAAACGGCCAAAGCCACGCTGACAGAATGTCTCGGCCGCCTGCCAGAGCATGCTCCGTTCGCAAGGGCTCACGTCACACGTGCCAGTTGTCTGCAGGCGAGCATCTTTAGCGCCTCAAACGATTCCGTTTGAACGGTTGATGCTCCAGGCCCTGCAGCCTTCGGCCTGTGCCTCGGGGGGCGCGCTTCAATTCCTTGCCAAGGGCGTCCCGCATCACGTCGCTGGCCGGGTTGGCGGTCCTTTCATCGCCTCGGATGCCGAAGGATTCTCGCAGCAAGCATTGGGCTGGCGCAGGTCGCTCAGCTCAACCCCCCTCTCCGGCGTAAAGGCGCGTCAGCTCGGGTTCATAGCCGCTGAGCGGCCTTGGGCGGTGGGCGCGCCGCGTGGGCGCCAGGCCGGCAAGGGCCGCCGCCAGCCGCACGCCGGCGGCCGTGCCATCCACCAGCGGGGCCTGCACATCCGGCGCCAATAGCGGTGCCAGGCCTGCGAGCGGCCCGCCGGCCAGGATCACAACCTCTGCGCCGTCCTGCTCGATGCTTTCGCGGCAGAGCTGCAGAATCATGTCCCGCCGCTCCTCCGCGACCTGGCCGGGATCGCCCGTGAATGCCGGCCCCATTCGGAAGCCGGCGCAGCGCCCGGCCAGCCCCGCATGCTCCAGGCAATCCACGAACATGGGCTTCAAGGCCGCGGTGAAGCTCACGATGCCGAAGCGCCGGCCGAGCATGCAGGCCGCATGGAAGGCGGCCTCGCTGATGCCCACCACCGGCACATCGAACAATTCGCGCGCTGCCTCAACGCCGGGGTCACCGAAGCAGGCCACCACGGCGGCATCGAATTGGCCGCGCCTTGCGGCCAAGGCGGCCACCGTCGCCGGGCCCGCGACGGACCAATCGGCGCGGGTGACGATCAGGGGCAGACCAAAGGGCGCACTCACGGCCTCGATGCTGCAGCCTGGGGGCAGCGCCGCCTCTGCGGCCCGCGCGATCCTGACGGTGACGGTGTCCGTGGTGTTGCTGTTCACAACAAGAATTCGACAGGTCATGGATGGGTCCTGATCCAACTGTGGCCGAGGCGGCGGGAATGGGGTTATCCTACGCGATGATGGCTCCCGACACCCAGGCCCCGGCCCCAATCATGACCTCATCCGCCGGGGCCGCGCCGCAACCGGCCGGACGGAGCGGGCTGCTGGGCCGCATTGGCACGCGCGCCGCCATGATTTTGTTGCTCATGTCCTCCGTGCTCGCGTTTCTCGCTGGAAACTCGCTGGTCATGTTGACCCGGCAAGGCGAGATCATCGAGGAGATGGGGGTGCGCGACCGTGCGGCGATCGAGGCGGTTGATGACTTCTCCAATGACGTGGCGGATTTCGCCCAAGGCTTCGCGGCCGTTCTGGCCGGTGTGCTGCCACCGACGGTGACTGCACCGCGCATGCTTCGCAATGCTGAAGGCATCACCGAGAGCTTCCAGATGCTGATCGACCTGGTTCAGGCACGCATTGATCCGGTGGCCGTCGCGGGTGCGCGGGACATGGCGGCGCGCCTGCCTGATCTGGGTGAGCGTGTGCGTGCCGCATTCGCCGGGCGCCTGCGAGACCAATACGCCCCTCTGCAGGAGGAGTGGCTGGACATGGTGGTGGCCTTCAACAACCTGGCAAGCCAGGCCCGCGCCATTGCCAAGGCCGACGCTGATTCGAATCTGGCGCGCGCCCACGCCATACAGGCCGAGGGTCGGCGCTACACCTATATCGCCGCCGGAATCGGCGCCTTCGGCCTGATGCTGGTCTGGTTCGTGCTCGTGCTGTTGACGGCGCGTCCACTCTCCCGCCTTGCGCGCTCCATGCAGCGCCTCGCACGCGGCGATGCGGAGGTTCAGATCGCCGAGGCGGGGCGTTCTGATCAGGTGGGCGAAATGGCCCGCGCTGTCGAGGTGTTCAAGACCAACCTCGCCAACTCGAATCGCCTCATGGAACAGGCCCTGGATGGGGCGCGCCGCACCGCCGTGGTGACCAACCAGGCGAGCCAGGCCATCGGCCAGGTGAGCGATGGCGCGATGACGCAATTGGCCGAATTGCGCCAGGTGTCGGACGCATTGTCCCATACCGCCGACGCCGTGACCGATGTTGGGCGCAGCACGCAATTGGCACGGGACACGGCAAGCCAGGCGCAAAGCCTCCTGGGTGAGAGCCTGGAGAAGGTGCGCCACCTCATCGAGACGGTGGATGCCGTGGGCGAAGATACGGAGCGTGTCACGCGCATCGCCGGCACCATCGCCAAGATCGCAACCCAGACCAACATCCTGGCCATCAACGCCGCCATCGAAGCGGCGCGCGCGGGTGAGCACGGGCGCGGCCTCGCCGTGGTGGCCGAGGAAGTCCGCGCGCTGGCCGCCAATACCGAGGCCCTGGCCCAGGAGATTGCCGATGTCGTGCTCGCGGCGGGACGCCGTGCCCGGGAAGGTGCTGGCACCGCTGCCGCCGTGGGCGAAGCGATGGACGGATTTGAGCGCTCCACCCGCGAAAGCGCACGCCTCGCCGCCGCCATCGCCGTGGCCATGGAAGAACAACAGGTGACGGTTGCCTCACTCGATGAACGCGTGGCGACCCTCACCCGCATCGGCCAATCCAACGCAACCGCCGCCGAGGAAATCACCGTGACCATGATTGATCTCTCCCGTCTCGCCACCGAAGCCCGGCGTGCGGTGGAAAGCATGGCGGCGCGGCCCGAATGAGCGCCCAGATCCTGGTGGTGGACGATAGCAGCTTCAACCGGCTGCTGCTGAGGCGCCGCCTGGCCGAACTCGGCTACCCGGAACCAGACACCGCGAATAATGGCCTGGAAGCCCTGGCCGCCATCGCTGCCAAAGCCTACGACGTCGTGCTGCTCGATCTGGAGATGCCCGAGCTGGACGGCATCGGCGTGCTGGAGCGGTTGCACGCGCAAGGCAATGCCGCCCCCGTGATCGTCATCTCGGCACAGACCGAAATGTCAGGCGTGATCCGCTGCATCGAACTCGGCGCTGAGGATTACCTGCCCAAGTCGTTCGACCCGCCGCTTTTGCGCGCGCGCCTCCAGGCGGTGCTCGAAAAGAAGCGCCTGCGCGATTTGGCCGCCGAGCGGCTCCATGCGCTGGAGGCTGAACTCGAAAGCGCGCGCCTCGCGCAGCTTTCGTTGGTGCCCAGTGATTTCGCCCATCTCTCACGCGGGCGGCTCACCGTTGCCGCGCATATGGAGCCGGCACGCGAGGTCGGCGGTGATCTTTATGATCTCCAATGGATCGGGACGCGGCACCTGATGTTTGTGGTGGCGGATGTCGCGGGCAAGGGTGCTTCAGCCGGACTGACCATGGCCCGTAGCCTGGGGTTGATCCGCGCCGGTGTTCGCCTCGCTGAGGCCCGGGGGGAAGTCCCCGATCCGTCCGATCTGCTCACGCTCGCCAATGGCGACCTGGCCGCCAACAACCCGGAAATGACCTTCGTCACGGCGGCCCTCGCCATTCTGGATGCCGAGACGGGCGAGGGGCGTATCTGTGTGGCGGGGCATGAGGCGCCGCTGCGGCTTTCCACCAGTGGCGTGACCATCATGGGTGGCTTCAAGATTCAGCCTCCGCTCGGCATCGTGGAGGATTTGCACTATGTCAGCGCGCCTTTCGCCCTGGCAGCCGGCGAAGCGATGCTGCTGTTGAGCGATGGCGTGACCGAGGCGCATGATTTGCAAGGCGCGCTCTTTGGCAAGGAGCGGGTGCTGGGTGCCCTGGCCCATCAGGCGGAGCCCGCCGCCGCCATTGCCGCCCTGCTGCGGGATGTGGCCGAATTCGTCTGCACGGCACCGCCGGCCGATGATGTGACGGTGCTGGCCGTGCGCTACGCCGGGTGAGGCCGGGTCATGCAGGCCGGCTGAGCATGCGGCTGGCCCGTCATGGCCGCGACGTCCCTTCGGCTGGGAACCGACTTGCCTGAAAGGAACCGGCAGACGCCGCCTCTCCCGGCAGGCTGTCCGGTTCCAGCAACAGCACAGGCTCGCCATTGCCCAGCACACCCACGCCACCCACGCCTGCCGTGCCAGCCAAGGCCGGATGCAACGGCTTGAGCAGCAAATCCGTTCGCCGGCCGACACGCTCCACCGCCAATGCCAGCAGCCCCGCCGGGCGACGGACCAGGACAATGGCGCTGCTCTCCGCCAGGGGCAGGTGAAGCACGGCCTCCAGGGTTGTCAGGGCCTGGCCCTGCGGCAATTGCTCTGGCCGAATGACGGCTTCGACGCGGCCGGCCGGCAATGCATAGGGCTGACCGCCCGCCTCCACCAGAAGCACGGGCTGCATCGCAGCGGTCAAAGGCAGGTCGAGGATGAAGCGCGTGCCTTGGCCGAGCGTGCTTTCCACCCGCACAGCGCCACCCGCCCGCCGGGCGGCGTCCTGTACCACATCCAGTCCGACACCGCGCCCTGATGTCTCGTTGATGGCATCCCGCGTCGAGAAGCCGGGCAGGAAGAGCAGCGCGTAGATTTCCTCCCGGCTCAGCCGGGCCGCGATTTCCGCGCTGATCAAGCCGCGGCTGCGGGCCCGGGCCAGGACCACGGTGTCATCAATCCCCCGTCCATCATCTGAGAAGCTGAGAACGAGGCGCCCGGGGAGGCGCTCCGCCACCAGCAGAAGCCGCGCCGTGGCCGGCTTGCCGACGGCAATGCGTTCCTCGGCGGGCTCGATGCCGTGGTCCACGGCATTGCGCACAAGATGCAGCAGCGGGTCCGCCAGCAAATCCGCGAGGCTGCGGTCAATCTGGACCTCCTCTCCCCGCACTTCGAGGGTCACCTGCTTGTTCTGGGCTTCCGCCGTGGCGCGCAGGACCCGTGGAAGCCGCATGGCGAGGCTGGAGAAAGGCATGACGCGCAATTCCAGCACCGCCTCATCCAGCTGGCCCAGCGCGATGGACAGCCGTCCTTGTGCGCGCTCGGCGGCGCCCGATGCGGCGCGCAGCCGCTCCAGCCCGCTGGCAAGGCGCGCCGCTGCGGCAGCTGGCAGTCTTGCCTGCAAGGCTGCCAGATCCTCGAAGGCCGCGCGGGCCTGGGGGGCCGTGATCGCATCCCCCAGGGAGAGGGCGGCGGCGCGGAGTTCGGCCTCCAATGCAATGACAGCATCAATCCGGTCCTGGCGGACGCGCATGGTCGGGGCAGGCGGTGGCGCATCGGCGGCGGAAAGGTCCGTCAGGGCGCCGCCATCGGGGTCCGCTTCGGCACGCAGCGCGGCGAGCTCTTCGGGCGGCAATTCGCTCGCCATGAAGATATCCAGCGCTTCGGGCGGGCCGGCGCCGCCCCGCACCTCACCGGCGCGAGCGAGAAAGGGCTCCGCGATGGCCTCGGCGGTGGGCAGGGGCCCCAGGCGCAGGCGCCAGATGCGGCGGCCAGCGGCCATGGCGGCGGCAGCGCGGGCATGGGTGGAGGGCGGCAGGGTGGCCGCCAGGCCCGGGGTCAGGGGAGGCGGCGCGGGGCGAAGCCGCTCGACCAGCGGCATCAGCTGGGGGGCCGCGAGCGCCGAGGCAAAGTCGTCGCGCAACTCGGCGAGCCTTTGCGCCGGTTCCTCGCCGGTCCGCATGGCCAGGTCCTGAATTTGCCGGGCCAGCAACTCGGCCTGTTCGTCGCCCAGCGCGTCGGCGCAGGCTGCAAGGATCTCCGCCGCCCGTCCCAGGGCCGCGCGGGGGCCGGGAAGCGCCATCCTGACGGCCTGGGCCTCTTGGTGCAGGCTTCCGGCGAAGCGGTGCGGCGGCTGCTCCTTCGGATGCAGCAGCTTCAGCGCGCGGCGCAACCGGCCGAGCGCTGCCGGCCGGTCAGCATCAGTGGAAACGCCGTCGAGCAGGGCCGCGAGGCGCCACATCTGGCTTTCCCGCGCCAGATCGGCCAGGCGATGCGCCCGGCCCGGCGCAGCCTGCAGATCGGGCAATTCATCGGCGAGGCGTGAGGCGAGGGTGGCGCGCAGCGGGTCCTCCCTCGTGGGGAGCGACGGGGGCGGGATTTCGGCCGCCATTGGCCGGCCCTCGGCAAGGGCACCGAGACGGGCCAGAAGGGCAGGGGGGGGCGCCTGATCCTGCCGATGCTCCAGCAGCGCAACCCGCTGGCCCCGCAGGCAATCCACCGCCGCCAACAGCGCCGAGCGCGCGGGTGGGCCAAGTGCCAGCCGACCAGCACGGGCCAGGCCCAGCACGTCCTCGGCCTTATGGGCCAGGGTGCCGATGCCATGCGCGCCAATGGCGGCCGACATGCCCTTGAGGCTGTGCATGGCACGGAAGAGCACATCCACCGCGCCGTCCCCGGCGAGGCCGGTCTCCAGCGCATCCAGGTGCTCGGCCGTCTCGGCGGCAAATTCCTGCCAGAGGGGATCGTCCGCTTCCATCGGTTCAGCTCGCCAAGCCAGCTGCGTCACGCAAGGTCGCGAGGATTTCGACGCCGCTTCGTTCGGCCAGATCAGGTGAGAGGGCGCCGGAGGGCTTGGCGACGGCAGCGAAGGCACCGCGCCGCAACACCTCCAGCGCCGCCGGACTGCCGGGATGCGCCGCCGAAGACACCACGACCACCCGGCCATGGCCCGAGACCGCCCATTCCGCCAGGAAGCCGAACCCGTCCAGCACCGGCATCTCAAGATCCAGGAGGGTGAGTTCAGGCCGCAGCTCTGCATGCGCGCTCAACCCGGCTGCGCCATCGGTCGCTTCACCCACCACGGTGAAGCGCGGATCGCCGGAGAGGATGCTGCGTAACAATCGGCGCATCATGGCGCTGTCATCCACGATCAGGGTGCGAACCAGGGGGGGCGCCGGAACAGGCTCCGGCGTGGCGGCCAGGATGGCCTCGGCGCCATGCCCCTCCGCCAAGGCGGCCCGGCCCTCCGCCAAGGCGGCAAGGCCCTTTGCGGCATCATGCAGGACAGGGAGCGCCTCCTCCTGGGTGAGGGCGGCCAGTCGGAGCTGCAAGGGGGAGATCTGCATGCCATCCGCCATGCCCCGCATCTGCGCCAGCAGGCGCTGGGCCGCTGCCAGATCACCCGCGACGGCCAGCGCCGCGCAGAGCGGCAGGAATTCTTCCCGGAAGGCGGCCAGCAATTCCTCGTCCATCATGCCCCCCAAAACGCCCGGATCCGTTGCCCCAGCGCAACCGGGTCGAGCGCCTCTGCCCCGCCGATCATGGCACTTGTTGCTTGTGGCATGCCCGCGACCACGGAAGAGGAGCTGCTTTGCACAAGGATCAAACCATCCTCCTTGGCCAGCGCCGCCGCACCCAGCGCACCATCCTGCCCCATGCCGGTCAGCACCACGCCGCAGGCCGCCAATCCAAGCAGGGCCGCCGAACGGAACAGCAGATCGGCCGAGGGATGAACCGGCGCGCTGGTGGCAGACAGGCGAAGCGCGTAGCCACCCCGGGTGCGGAGCAACACGCCATCGGTGGGCAGCAAGGTGGCCATGCCCGCTGGGAGAAGCGCCCCATCCTGCGCCACCTGCACCGGCCAGCCGGCGCGGCGCGTCAGGAGCGCCGCGAGTTCGGGCCCCAGCCCCGCCGGCATATGCTGCGCAATCACCACCGGCACGGGCAAAGGCCCGCTGGCTGCCAGCAGCGCGGCCAAGGCATCTGGCCCGCCGGTCGAAGCCGCGATCAGCACCAGGGGCGGGCTCGCGGATTTGCGTGCCTCGCGCTGCGGCTGGGCCTGGGATGGCGCGGCGCTGACATGCGCCGCCGCCCAATGCCGAAG
>CANHTE010000028.1 GCA_947462945.1 Acetobacteraceae bacterium | reverse complement strand
GTGACGACGCCTCACCCTTCGTGACCGATGCCGAGGGCCGCCCCCTGCCGCGCAACCCGCTGCGGGATGTGCGGGTGCGCCGCGCGCTTTCCATGGCGATTGACCGCCAGGCCATCGTGGAGCGCGTGATGGAGGGGGCCGGCACACCCACCGCGCAATTCTTCCCGCCCGGCGTCTTTTCCTTCATCAATGACTTCCCAGCCCAGCGCCCCGATCCGGAGGGTGCGCGCCGCCTGTTGGCCGAGGCGGGCTTTCCGCAGGGTTTCCGCATTACCTTGCATGGCCCCAATGACCGCTATCCCAATGATGGCCGCGTGATCCAGGCCATCGGCCAGATGTGGACGCGGCTTGGCGTGCGCACGGCGGTGGAGGCACAGCCCTGGACCACCTTCGTGGCCCGCGCCGGGCGTGGCGAATTTTCTGCATTTCTGATCGGCTGGGGCTCCAACCCCGAAGGCTCGCACCCGCTGCGCAATTTGATCGCGACACCGGATCGTGAGCGCGGCTGGGGGGCCAGCAATCGCGGCCGCTACAGCAACCGCGCGATTGACGCCCAGCTGGAAGAGGCGCTGCGCGAAATCGACGATGCGCGGCGTGAGCAATTGCTGATCGCGGCCCAGCGCGCGGCCTTTGAGGATGTGGCCATCGTGCCGCTCTACATCCAGACCAATATCTGGGCGATGCGGCGCAACCTGCAGCACGCCTCGCGCACCGATGAATTGACGCGGGCGCAGGATATTCGCCCGGCCGCGGCGCGCTGACGCCATGACCGTCTATCTGCTGCGGCGGATTTCCCAATCCTTCCTGGTGCTCATTGCCATGAGCATCATCGTCTTTGTCGGCGTCTATGCCGTGGGCGATCCGGTGGAAATCCTGATCTCGCCCGATGCGGACCAGATGGAGCGGGAGCGCGCCATCCAGGCGCTCGGCCTCGATCTGCCGCTATGGGAGCAATATGCCGTCTTCGTCTGGCGCGCCTTGCAAGGCGATCTGGGCCGCAGCTTCGTCTATAACGAGCCGGCGCTGCAGCTGATCCTGCAAAAAATGCCGGCGACGCTGGAGCTCGCCTTCGGCTCCATGTTCATCTCCATCCTGATCGGCCTGCCGCTGGGCATGTATGCCGGCCTCAAGCCCGACAGCGCGGGTTCCAAGCTCATCATGGCGGGCAGCATCCTGGGCTTTTCGCTGCCCACCTTCTGGGTGGGGCTGATGCTCATCATGGTGTTTGCCGTGCAATTGGGCTGGCTGCCTTCGACGGGGCGCGGCGACACCGCCTATTTCCTCGGGCTGCAATGGTCCTTCCTGACGACGAACGGACTCTCGCACCTCCTCATGCCGGCGGTGAATCTGGCACTGTTCAAGATCAGCCTGGTGATCCGCCTGACGCGCTCGGGCGTGCGGGAGACGATGCTGATGGATTACGTGAAATTCGCCCGCGCCAAGGGGCTTTCGCCCTCGCGCGTCACCTTCGTGCATGTGTTCAAGAACATCCTGATCCCGGTGGTAACCGTGGTGGGGCTGGAGCTGGGCTCCACCATTGCCTTCAGCGTGGTGACCGAGAGCGTCTTTGCCTGGCCGGGCATGGGCAAGCTGATCATTGACAGCATCAATGTGCTGGATCGCCCGGTGATCGTCGCCTACCTGCTCATCATCGTGGTCATGTTCATCACCATCAACCTGATCGTGGACCTGCTCTATTCCGCGCTGGATCCGCGCGTCCGGCTGGAGGGCAAGGCATGAGCGACGTGACGCTCGTCTCCCCTGGCGCCGTGAAGGAGGAAACCCCCTTCCGCCGCTTCGTCTCCGAGTTTTTCGCCAGCAAGATCGCGGTGGGTGGGCTGCTGGTCTTCACCATCATCGCGCTGCTGGCGATCCTTGCTCCCTGGATCACGCCGCAGAACCCCTCTGACCTGGCGCAGCTCGACATCATGGATGGCAGGCTGGAGCCGGGGGCGGTGGGCGGTGGCGGCATGGTCCATTGGCTCGGCACGGATGACCAGGGGCGGGACATGCTCTCGGGCATCATCTACGGGCTGCGGATTTCGCTGACCGTGGGCGTGGGCTCGGCGCTGATCGCCTGTCTGGTCGGCGCTTCGCTCGGGCTGCTGGCGGCCTATGCGGGCGGCAAGACCGACAGCCTGATCATGCGCGTGGTGGATTTGCAGCTTTCCTTCCCGACCATCCTGGCCGCGCTGATGATCCTGGCCTTTCTGGGCAAGGGCATCATGAATGTGGTGATCGCGCTGGTGATCGTGGAATGGGCCTATTATGCCCGCACCGTGCGCGGCTCGGCCCTGGTCGAGCGGCGGCGCGAATATATCGAGGCCGCGCAATGCCTGGCGCTGCCCACCTCGCGCATCCTGTTCCGGCATTTGCTGCCCAATTGCCTGCCGCCGCTGATCGTGGTGGGCACCATCCAGATTGCCCGGGCCATCGCGCTGGAAGCCACGCTCTCCTTCCTGGGCCTTGGCGTGCCGATCACCGAACCCTCGCTCGGGCTGCTGATTGCCAATGGGTATGAGTACATGCTCAGCGGGAAATACTGGATCAGCTTTTATCCGGGCATCGCGCTTTTGGTGACCATCGTCAGCATCAACCTGATGGGCGATCATCTCCGGGATGTGCTGAACCCGAGGCTGAAGAAATGAGCGCGACGCTGGAGGTCCGCAATCTGCGGACGCATTTCTTCACCCGCGCCGGCGTGGTGAAAGCGGTGGATGGCGTGAGCTTCACCGTGGGCCGCGGCAAGGTGATGGGCCTGGTGGGCGAATCCGGCTCGGGCAAGACGGTCACGGGGTTTTCCATCATTGGCCTGGTGGATGCGCCCGGCCGCGTCGTGGAGGGCGAAATCCTCTATCAGGGCCGCAATTTGGCGAAGCTGAGCGAGGAGGAGATGCGCAGCCTCCGCGGCAACCGCATCGCCATGATCTTCCAGGACCCGATGATGACGTTGAACCCCGTGCTCCGGGTGGATACGCAGATGATCGAGACGGTCCTTGCCCATGAGAAGGTCAGCAAGGAAGAGGCCCGCCAGCGCGCGCGCGATGCGCTGGGCATGGTGGGCATCCCTTCCCCGGATGAGCGGTTGAAATCCTATCCGCATCAATTCTCCGGCGGCATGCGGCAGCGCGTGGCGATTGCGATTGCCCTGCTGCACCGGCCCGAACTCATCATCGCGGATGAACCCACCACCGCGCTGGATGTTACCATCCAGGGGCAAATCCTGGCCGAGGTGCAAAAGCTCGCTGCCAATACCGGCACCAGCCTGATCTGGATCACGCATGACCTTTCGGTCGTCGCCGGCCTCGCGGATGATATCGCCGTGATGTATGCCGGCCGCGTGGTGGAGGATGGGCCGGTTTCCGAAGTGTTGGACCGGCCGCTGCATCCCTATACCCATGGGCTGATCGGCTCCGTCCCCAGCCGCAACAAGCGCGGCGAGCCGCTGCGGCAGATTCCGGGCATGACGCCCTCTCTCCTGAAACTCCCGGCCGGCTGCGCCTTCCGCGCCCGCTGCCCGCGCGCCGATGAGGCGTGCCTGGCGGAGCAAAAGCTGGAGGAGTTGCTGCCCGGCCGCCATGCGCGTTGCGCGCACCCCCACAAGGATGAGGTGCCGGCCTGATGGAACAGCCCATCATCGAATTGCGCGGCATCACCAAGCGCTTTGAGAAAAAGCTCGACTTCGCCGGCAAGATCGCGAAGCGCCTTGGGGCGCCGATCCGCGAGGAAATCGTTCATGCGGTGGATGGCGTGGATCTCTCCATCCGCAAGGGTGAGGTGGTGGGGCTGGTCGGCGAATCCGGCTGTGGGAAATCCACGCTGGGCCGCGTCGTCGCCGGGATCATGCCGCCTTCAGAGGGCATGGTGCTGTGGCGCGGCACGGATGTGAATGCGCTGACGGGTGCGGCGAAGAAGGAAGCGCAGCTGCGGGCGCAGATGATCTTCCAGGACCCCTATGCCTCGCTCAATCCGCGCATGCGGGTGCAGGATATCGTGGGCGAGGCGCCGCTGGTGCATGGCATCACCACGCGCGGCGGCTTCGACGCCTATGTGGATGAGCAAATCCGCCGCGCCGGCCTCGATCCCGCCTTCAAGAAGCGCTACCCGCATCAATTCTCGGGCGGGCAGCGGCAGCGCATCGGCATTGCCCGCGCGCTGGCCGTGAAGCCGGAATTCCTGGTGTGTGATGAGGCGGTGGCGGCGCTGGATGTTTCCATCCAGGCGCAAATCCTCAACCTGTTCATGCAGCTTCGGGCGGAGCTGGACCTGACCTATCTCTTCATCAGCCATGACCTTGGCGTGGTGGAGCATCTGAGTGACCGCGTGGTGATCATGTATCTCGGCCGCGTGGTGGAACAGGCGCCGAGCGAGGAGGTCTTTGCCCGCGCCAACCACCCCTATACCGCCTCGCTGCTGGCGTCCGTGCCGCGCATCGAGGCGCGCAAGCGGGCCTTCGCCGTGGTGCAGGGCGAAATTCCCTCGCCGCTCAATCCGCCCAGCGGCTGCCATTTCCACCCGCGCTGCCCGCATGCGACCGAGCGCTGCAAGGTGGAGGTGCCCAAGCTGCGGGAAATCGCGCCGGGGCATTTCTCGGCCTGCCATCTGAACGGGTGAGATGCGGCAGCCCCGGTGATTCCGCCCTATTTCGCGCAATGGGAATCGCCCGGGCTGGTGGGCGAATTCCTGAACGGCCGGGACCCGGCGAGCGATCCGCGCTGGGCTGAATCCGGCGCCGCCGACCGGGTCGAATATGCCCGCTGGGCCGAACATCTTTGCGGCATGGCCTGCCTGAAAATGGCCATGGCCGCGCGGGGCGAGGCGCATGCCATCCATGACCTCCGCCGCGCCGTGCAGCCCCTGGGGGGCTATGTGGAAGAAGCGGACGGCTTCATCCGTGGCCTGATCTATGCGGGCGCGGTGCGCTGGCTGAATGAGCGTGGCATCGCCGCCCGCATCCTGCTGGATGAGCCGATGCCGGAACTGGCGCCGGGCGCGCTGTATATCGCCTCCGTCCACGCCATGATCCGCACGCCCGGCTTGGAGCCGCCGCGCAAGGGCGGCCACCTGGTGCTGGTGTTCGGCACGGATGCGGCGGGGCGCTGGCGCTTCCACAACCCTTCGGGCATCGGCGTGGCGCAGCAGCGCGATGTGCGGCTTTCGCCTGCGGCCTTCTCGCGCTTTCACGCGGATCGGGGCATCCTCATTCCGTTGTGAACCGTATCTCGGACCGCGCTCTGATCCTTGGCACCGCCCTGACCCAGACCATTGGCTGGGGCACGCTGTTCATCCCCTTCGCGCTGATGGTGCAGCCGATGGAGGCCGCGCTGGGCTGGAGCCGGGCCGAGCTGAATGGCGCCTTCACGCTGGGCATCCTGGTCTCCGGCGTGCTGGCCATTCCGGTGGGCCGCTGGGTGGACCGGCATGGTGGGCGGGCGCCCCTGGCCTGGGGCAGCGTTCTGGGCAGCGCCATGCTGGCCGCCTGGGCGATGGTGGACCAGCTTTGGCTGTTCTACGCGCTGTGGTTCGCGCTCGGCATCGCACATGCCACGGCGCTTTGGGGGCCGGCCATGGCGGTGGTGGTGGCGCTGGCGCGGCAGCCGATGCGGGTGATCACCGCCATCACCTTCATCACCGGGTTTTGCGGCACCATCTTCATTCCGTTGACCGCGGCGCTGATCGCAGGATTGGGGTGGCGCGGCGCGCTCTGGGTGCTGGCGGGGCTGCAATTGCTGCCGGCCCTGACCGCCTGGTGGCAATTCGCCGGCACGCGCCCTGCCGCCCCCACCCAGCGCGAACGCGGTGAGGAGGCCTATCGCCGCACCCTGCGCCGTCCGGCCTTTTGGGGTCTCGCACTTTGCTTCGCCGCGCATGCCTTCATCGGCGTGGGTCTTGGCGCGCATCTGGTGCCGCTGCTGCGCGAGGCAGGCCTGCCCGAGGCCAGCGTGATTCTGCTGGTGGCGTTGCATGGGCCCTTGCAGGTGGCAGCGCGGGCCGGGCTTTTCGTGGCGGGCAGCCGGGCTTCGATGCGCTGGGTGGGGATGGGGGCGATGCTGCTGTTGCCCTTGGCCCTGCTCTGGCTGGCGGGCGCGCCGGCGGCCTTCCTTTGGCTGCTGCCCTTCGTTTTCTTCTGGGCGGTGGCCGATGGGCTGCTGACCATCGTCCGTGCGGCGGGCACCGCCGAAATCCTGGGGCGGGAGGGCTATGGCGCCGTGACCGGCGCGCTCACGCTCATTGCCGTGCTGCCGCGCACCCTGGGGCCGATCACCCTGGCCCTGATCTGGCAGGCCCAGGGTGGCTATGGCGCGGTGCCCTGGCTGCTCGCCGGCATCGGCCTCCTGGGGGCCGCGAGTTTTTTGCTGGCGCTGCGTGATCGGGGTTAGGCTTGGCCCATGCGCATTCTGCTTTTCCTCCTGGCCCTGGCGGCCCCCGCTTTGGTGGTTCCGGCCCTGGCCCGACCCGGCGAGACGCTCACCCTGGCGGGCGAGGCCCGCACTGGCAGTGATCTCCGCCCCGTGCGCTTCACCTTCCTCTGCTCCGCCAATGAGGGCCCGCAGGTGACCGGCGTGCTGGGCCTGGATCTGCTGGTCCCCATGCATGACACGCTGCGGGCCATCTTTGATTTCGACGCCTTCGAGGGGCCGGATGCCAAGGCCGGCGCCCTGACTCGCCTGGAAACCCGGGCCGAGGGCGCCTCGGTTCAACTGCAGAGCATGGTCAGTGGCTCCATCGGCGTGGCGGAGGATCAGCCCTTCGTCTTCAGCGCCATCGCGGCCCGGCGGCGCGATGCCGCACGGGTGGCGGAATTGTCGCGGCTGCTGGCACCGGTGACGCAGGGTGCCGCGCAACTCATCTGGACGCAGGGCAATACCAGGGCTGGGGGTGCTTCCATCATCGCCCGGCTGGAGATCAGCGCGGCGGATGCGACGCGGCTGCGGGCCGTTCTGGAGCCCTGCCTGGGCCGGTGACGCGCCTCAGCGCGTGGTGCTGGTGCGGCGGATCGGCGTGCCGGGGAAATGGCGGTTGAACTGGGCTTGCCGGGCCGCGCGGGCCGCACGCTCGGCCATGCTGCCGCTGCCCTGGCCGGCCCGCATCCCCTCCATGGCCGCGAAATTCTGCGGCAGGTTCCAGGACTGGCCATAGACCACGCCATTGGAGGAAATCCCCTGTGCGGCGGCGCTGTTGGGGAAAAGGCCGAGGGCGGCACCCGCGAAACCAGCGATCAACAGGCCGGTGGCAATGGTGATGCAGCGCATGGGGATCATCCTTGTCTCGGTGGCGGGGAGAACATCCCCCCGCCGGTGAAACCAGGATTAGCGCGCCGCCCTCAATAGGTATGAGGGCAGGAAATCAATGATGACGATAGGCAACGCCGATCAGATGGCGTTGCTCCAATCGGCTGGTACGAAGCGGAATCCCTCGCCCATGCGCTGGATGAAGCCATTGGCCGGGAAGGGGAAATGATAGGCCGTCATCCGCGCCCGCTCACCCGCGATGCGGCCGAAAATGGCCAGGCGGCTGGCGGTGGCGGCGGGGCCGTCAATGTCGAAAATGCTGCTCCAGCCCGGGTTGCGGAGGAAGAGTTCAGGGCGGGAGGATGTGTCCGCCGTGACGAAAAGCTGCTCCGTCCCGTCCGCCACATGAAAGACCGTATGGCCGGGCGTATGGCCATAGGCCGCCACGGCGCGCACGCCGGGCAGGATTTCGGCGCCGGCCGCGAAGCGCTCCAGCTTGCCCTGGTAGGGGCCAAAGCGGCGCGTGACATTGGCGAAGGTGCCTCGCTGCGCTTGCGGCACGCGGGATTCATTCGTGGCATCGGCCCAGAAGGCCCACTCCACCTCAGGCACGAAGACCTGCGCATTGGGGAAGACCGCGGCATTTTCGGCCGTGGTGAGGCCTGTGATGTGGTCGCCATGGAAATGGCTGACCAGGATGCGCGTCACCCGCAGCGGATCAATCCCGGCGGCGGCCAGGTTCTCGCGCATGCGGCCGGCGGTCGGTGCCAATTGGCCGCCAGTGCCGCTGTCGAACATGGTCAGGCCGGCCGGCGTCTCCAGGAAGGTGACGATGAAGGGATTGTCGAGCCGCGCGGTGGACAGCATGGCATCGCGCAGCGCCCCTTCCACCGCCGCCTGGTCGGCATTGGTGATCCAGCCCGTGCCGGGATTTTGCCGCGCGGCAAACCCGTCCCACACGGTGGTGGCGACGAAGCTGCCCACGCGGAAGCGATAAAAGCCCGGCGCCTGGGCGGGTGCGGAAGCGCCGGCCGGTGCAGCAGTCTGTGCATTGGCCCGGCCAATCAAGGCCGGCAAGGCAAGGGCAGCGCTGGAGGCGGCCAGAAGGTTGCGGCGGTCTGTCATGACATAGCTCTCCGAGAGGGGGTTGATGCCTGGCAAGGCCGGCCGCCATGCAGGCCGGGAAGAGAGGGGGGGCGTCAGATGGCGCTGGACCAATCCGCCGGCACGAAACGATAGCCCTGACCATCGCGCGCGAAGAAGCCATTGGCGGGGAAGGGAAAGTGATAGCCCGTCACGCGGATCCGGTCGGTCGCGGCCATGTCGAGCACGCGGCGGCGGGTGGCGGCGGCGGCGTCGCCGTCAAAGTCGAAGACGATCTGCCAATCGGGGCGGCGCGCCATGAGTTCGGGGCGGTTGGTCACATCGGCCAGGAAGATCATCTGATCCGCGCCATCGGCGATGCGATAGATGGTGTGGCCCGGCGTATGCCCATGTGCCGCGATGGAGGTGATGCCCGGGATCACTTCCGCACCCGGCGTGATCTGGCGGACGCGGCCCTGATAGGGGGCAAAGCGGCGCGCGGAATTGGCGAAATTCGGGCGCTGGCCCTCGGGGCTGCGCGTCGTGTTGCTCTCATCGCTCCACCAGGCCCATTCGGGTGCGGGGACGATGATCTCGGCATTTGGGAAGGCGCGGCCATTTTCGGCGTTGAGCAGGCCATTCACGTGGTCGCCGTGGAAATGACTCTGGATCACATGGGTGACGCGGGTGGGGTCGATCCCGGCGGCGGCCATGTTGCCGATCATCTTGCCATTGGTGGCGGTGGGGGGCGTCACGCCATTGCCGGCATCGAACACCGCCAGCACATCGCCCTTCTGGGCGAAGGTGATGGTGAAGGGCACGGTGATGATATCGGCCGCCAGGAAGCTTTCGGCCATCACGGCCTGCACCTCGGCGATGGGCGCGTTGCGCACGAAGCCTTCCAGCGGGCGGCG
>CANHTE010000027.1 GCA_947462945.1 Acetobacteraceae bacterium | reverse complement strand
GCTGCACTTGCGAGGCGGCGTGTTGCGCCGCCTCGTCCAAAACCCGCAAGCTTCCTCGAAACGGAGGAAGCCCCGCATGAACGTCACGCGCCGCGCCACCTTGGCCGCAGGCCTCGTTGCCCCCTCCCTCGCGCTCGCGCAGTCGCGCTTTCCGGATAAGCCGCTGCGCGTCTATGTGCCCTGGACGCCCGGGGGTGCCACCGACATCCAGATGCGCATGGTCTGCGAGGTGGCGTCCCGCCATCTGGGCCAACCCATCATTGTGGAGAACAAGCCCGGCGCCTCCGGCACTTTGGGCGCCCAAGCCCTGGCGCGTGAGGCGCGGCCGGATGGCTATACGTTGAGCCAGATGCCCAATGGCATCTTCCGCATGCCGGCCATGATGCGCGCCCAAAACATGGCCCCGCCCTTTGATCCCTTGCAGGATTTCACCTGGGTGATCCGGCTGGTGGGGTATATGGGCGGCGTGGTCGTGCGCCCAGACGCGCCCTGGCGGAGCATGCGCGAATTGCTGGACCACGCCCGCGCCAACCCCGGCGCCCTGTTCTACGGCACGCCCGGCGCCAATACGACCGATGTGGCGATGACGCGCCTGGCCCGGATGCTCGGCATCGAGTGGACCTCGGTGCCCTTCCGGGGGGCAGCGCCCAATTTGCAAAACCTGTTGGGCGGCCAGATCCATTTCTCCGCCGAGACCTCGGCCTGGGCGGATATGGCGCTGGAAGGCCGCGTGCGGCCGCTGGGGCTATGGATGTCCCAGCGCGCAGCCCGCTTCCCCGATGTGCCCACCTTCCGCGAATTGGGGCATGATGTGGTGGCCGAAAGCGCCTATGGCATCGCCGCCCCGCGTGGCACGCCGCCCGCCATCGTCAACATCATCCATGATGCCTTCAAGCTCGCCGTGCATGACCCGCAGCATCTGGCGGTGCTGGCGCGCTTCGACATGCCGGTGCGCTATCTGGACAGCGAGAATTACGCGAATGACGCGATGCTGGTGAACGCACAGGAAATCGAAACCGTGCGGGAGTTGGGGCTGCGGCCGGGGGGCTAGAAAAAGGGCCTCCGGCGGCCGGGGCCGAGGCCCCGGCCGCCGTTCGTTGGGATTCAGTCGTCCCTGCGGTAATCTGCTCCTATGCAAGATAACTGGACCCTCGCCATTCATGGCGGCGCCGGCACCATCCGGCGCGATGATCTGACCCCTGAGACGGAGGCAGCCACCCGCGCCGCGCTGGAGGCCGCGCTCCAGGCGGGCGGCGCCATCCTTGCCGCCGGGGGCAGCGCGGAAGAAGCGGTGGTGGCGGCCGCGATGAGCCTGGAGGATTGCCCCCTGTTCAATGCCGGGCATGGCGCCACCTTCACGGCCGCGGGCAGTATCGAGATGGATGCGGCGCTGATGACCAGCCCATCTCAAGCGGGCGCGGCCCAGGCAGGGGCCGTGACGGGTGTCACGCGCATCCGCAACCCCATCCTCGCCGCCCAGGCGGTGATGCGGGCCACGCCGCATGTCCTGCTGGCGGGTGCTGCGGCGGATGCGTTCGCGGCCGCCCAAGGCCTGGCGATGGAACCCCCCGCCTATTTCGAGACCGAGCATCGCCGCGCGCAACTTATCGCCGCGCAGGCCGCACAGACCGTCTCCCTCGATCACGACCTGCCCGCGAAGATGGGCACCATCGGCGCCGTCGCACGGGACCGCCACGGCGCGTTGGCGGCAGCGACGTCCACGGGCGGCATGACGAACAAGCGCGCTGGCCGCGTGGGCGATACGCCCATCCTCGGCGCCGGCACATGGGCTGACGGGCATGTCGCGGTTTCCTGCACCGGCACGGGCGAGGCCTTCATGCGCTGCGTGGCGGCGCATGAAATCGCGGCCCTGATGCGCCTGGCCGGCAAATCGCTGGAGGAAGCCACCTCGGAAGTGGCGCTGCTGCGCGTGCCGGAAGCGGGCGGGCGCGGCGGATTGATCGCAGTGGATGCGATGGGCCGCGTGGCGCTGCCCTTCGGCACGGAGGGGATGTATCGCGGCTGGTGGCGCGCGGGTGAGGCACCCCACACCGCCATTCACGCGGAGTGAGGCGCGCTCAGCGCCGCGCGGCGAAGAACTCACGCAGCAGGGCGGCTGCCTCGCTCTCCCGCACGCCGCCCACCACTTCCGGCGCGTGGTTGCATTGCGGGTGGGCGAAGACGCGCGCGCCATGCTCCACGCCGCCGCCCTTGGGGTCATAGGCAGCAAAGACCACCCGCGCCACGCGAAACAGGGAGGCCGATTGCGCACACATGGCGCAGGGCTCCAGCGTGACCCAGAGCGTGGCATCGGCCAGATGCTTCTCGCCGCGCAGGCCCGCCGCCGCCCGCAGCGCCAGCATTTCCGCATGGGCCGAGGGGTCGCGCCGCTCCTCCACGCGATTGCCGGCGCGGGCCAGCACTGCGCCGCGCGCATCGGTGATGACGGCGCCCACCGGCACTTCGCCGCGCTCCGCCGCCGCTTGCGCTTCCTCCAGCGCGATTTCCATCGGTGTCATGCCCTGGCTTCTGCCCGAGCAAAGCCGCGTCACGCAAACGACATCTTGCTATGGCCGCGCCGCGCTGCTTCACAGCACCCATGACAAAACGCCCCGTGATCGGATTGACGCTGGATGCCGAGCCAGCCGGAGGCTGGTCGAAGCTGCCCTGGTATGCGCTGCGGCAGAACTACTTCTCGGCCGTGATGGCCGCGGGCGGGCTGCCCGTCGCGCTGCCGCATGCACCGGAACTCGCGGCCGAGTATCTTGATGCGGTGGATGGGCTGCTCGTCACCGGCGGCGCCTTTGATGTGGACCCGGCGCTGTGGAGCAGCCCGCCCGTCGCGCCACACCCCAAGGTGACGCTGAAGCCCGGCCGCACCGATTTCGAACTTGCCGCCACCCGCCGCGCCTTGGCGAAGAACCAGCCCGTGCTGGGCATCTGCGGGGGGCAACAATTGCTGGCGGTGGCGCTGGGTGCCACCCTGATCCAACACATTCCCGATGAGCACCCCAGCAGCATCGCGCATGAACAGCCCAACCCCCGCACCGAGCCGGGGCATGAGGTCAGCATCACGCCGGGCACGCTGCTGGCGCGCATCACGGGGGCCACGCGCATGGCGGTGAATTCCGCGCATCATCAGGCGGTCAAGACCGTGGGCAAGGGCCTGATCATCAACGCCACGGCGCCGGACGGGCTCATCGAAGGCATCGAGGCGCCGGCGCATCGTTTTGCCCTGGGCGTGCAATGGCACCCGGAATACAGCGTGGATGCGGCCGACCCGCTGATCCTGCGCGCCTTTGTGGAGGCTTGCCGATGAACCCGTCCGATGGTCGTAGGGCGAAGCCCGGAGAGCTGAATCGGTCGGGCAGCGAAGCCCCGTCCGATGGTCGTGGGGCGAAGCCCGGAGGGCTGAATCGGCCGGGCCGCAAGCCCGCCGCGCAGGCTGCCAAGCCGCCCGCCAAAATTCCGCCTGCCGAGACCTTGGAGGAACTGGAACCGCCCGCCACCGAGGCCGATGGCCCGCGCGGCGAGCGCATCGCCAAATGGCTGGCCCGCGCCGGGGTCGCCAGCCGCCGCGATGCCGAAAAAATCATCGCCGAGGGCCGCGTGAAGCTCGACGGCAAGCTGGTGACCCAGCCCGCCACCTTCGTGCAGCCCGATGACATCGTGACCGTGGATGGCCGCGCGGTGAATGAGCCGGAGCGCACGCGCCTGTTTCGCTTCCACAAGCCGGCCGGCCTGGTCACCACCCATCGGGACCCGGAAGGCCGCCCCACGGTGTTCGAGCGCCTGCCCGAGGGATTGCCGCGCCTGATTTCCGTCGGCCGGTTGGATTTGAACAGTGAGGGGCTGCTGCTGCTGACCAATGATGGCGCGCTCTCCCGCCGGCTGGAATTGCCGGCCAATGCCTGGGTGCGGCGCTATCGCGTGCGGGTCTTTGGCGATCTCGATCCGCGCGCCTTGGCGTCGCTCGCCCAGGGGGTGACGATTGACGGCGTGCGCTACGCGCCCATCGAAGCCGGCGTGGATAGCCGCAAGGGCGACAATGCCTGGCTGACCGTGGCCCTTCAGGAGGGCAAGAACCGCGAAATCCGCCGCGTCCTGTCCTATTTGGGGCTGGAGGTATCCCGCCTGCTGCGCGTCTCCTACGGCCCCTTCCAGCTCGGCACGCTGGAGCGCGGCGCGGTGGATGAGGTGAACCCCAAGGTGCTGCGCGAACAATTGGGCCTGGCCGCCCCAAGCCGGAAGCGTTGAGCATGACCGAACGACAAGAAGCTGAAATGCGCAGGACGGAGCCGGGCCGAACAGGCCCGTCGTTTGAGGGCGCCGACACATGCGCATCATAGCCGGGCTCTGGAAGGGCAAGCGCCTCATCGCCCCGGAGGGCGAGACCGTGCGCCCCACCTCAGACCGCGCCCGCCAGGCGCTGTTCGACATGCTGTGGCACGCGCCCTGGGCCGGGCGCGAGATGCTGGATGGCGCGATTGTGCTGGACGCCTTCGCAGGCACCGGCGCGCTGGGGCTTGAGGCACTTTCGCGCGGCGGGGCGCGCGCGACCTTCATCGAAAAGGACCGCACGGCGCTGGCCGCCCTGCGCGCCAACATCGCGAATTGCAAGGCGGAGGGGCAGGTCATCGCGGGGGATGCCACCAAGCCGCCGCGCCCCATCCAGCCGGCCACGCTGGTCTTCCTGGACCCGCCCTATGGCGCGGGCCTTCTGGCGCCGGCCCTGGCCGCGCTGGATGCGGCGGGCTGGATCGCCCCTGGCGCATTGCTTTGCACCGAATTGGCCCAGCGCGACCCGCTGCCGGAGACGCGCTTCACCCCCCTGGATGACCGCAGCCACGGCAAGGCACGGCTCCTCATCCTCCAGGGCTGAGACCGGCATGCGCGGCCAGCCGGAGCGCATCCTCATTATCATCCCCTCGCCCATTCTGGGCGGGGCGGAACAGCAGACGCTGCAAGTGGCCCGTGGCTTTCTGGCCCTGGGCGCGGATTGCGCCGTGGCGGCCGAGCCCAGCGTGCTGCAAGCCGCAGGGCCGGGGCTGGGCCGGGCGCTCGTCCTCCCCGCCCCCCTGCGCGCGCCCGAGGGGCTCTTGCCGGAGGCCGCGCGGCGCTGGCAATTCCGCGCGCTGGAGGCGCTGCTGCGCCAGTTCCAGCCCGATGCCGCGCTGGTTTGCTGCCCCTTGCCGACGGAAGGCCTGGGCGCGCTGGAAGCGCTGGCCGCGGCGAAGATTCCCGCCCTGGCCGTGGTGCATCTGGTCCGGCCGGACTGGGTTCTGCCCGCCTCGGACCGCGCCGCCCTCGCCGCGCTGCGAAATGACTGGGCGGCCGTCTCCGAAGCCTCTGCCCGGCGGCTGGAGGCGCTGCTTGGCCTGCCGCCCCACCGGGTCGCCGCAATCCCCAATGGCCTGCCGCCGCCCCGCCCCACCGCACCCGCCTGGCGCGGCCTGCCAACGGGCGTGAAGCTGTTGCAGCTGGGCCGGCTGGATATCCGCAAGGGCGCGCAACTGGCCCCCGCCATCGCCGAGAGAATCGCCCCCGCGCAGTTTCTGCTGGCAGGTGACGGCCCGTTGCGGGCCGCGCTGGAGGGCGCGTCCGGCGTGCATCTGCTGGGCCAAAGCAGGGAGGTGCCGGCGCTGCTGGCGGCGGCGGATGCCTGCCTGCTGCCCTCCGAATATGAAGGCTGCCCCCTCTCCATCCTCGAGGCCGCCCAGGCCGGCTGCCCCATCCTGGCCACGCGCCAGGCGCTGGAAGCCTGGCCCGAAGCGGCCGAAATGGCCCGCTTCATCCTGCGGGATCCCGGGCATATCGCCGGCGTCTTTGCCGAATCGCAAAAGGACACGGCCGGCACCGCAGCCCGCGTCACCCGCGCGCGAGACGTGGCGGCGGCCTGGGATGAGGCCGCGATGATCCGCCGCACCCTCTATGTTTTGGCCGCCGCATGCCGTTGATGCTTCAGCGCCGCCCGGGCCTGAGCCGGCTGTGGCTCACCGCCGTGCCGCATCCCGTCCCATGGCCGGCGGCCAGGCTGCTGGGGCTGCATTTGCCCAGGCCCGCCCCCTCCTCATCCCTCATCGCCATCACCGGCAGGGGTGAGGCGCGGCTGGATGCGCCGCAAGCGGGCTGGGCGCTCCTGCGCCTTCCCGGCCGGCCCATCAGCCTGCATGCGGAGGGCGCGCCGTTTTGCCTTTCGGGCGGCTTGGGCGAGGGGCCGGAATTCCCCGCCTGCCGCCTCTGGAGCGAGGAAGGCCTGATTCCGGAGGCGCATTGGCGCCGCGCCCGTATCCTGGGCGATGGCTGCCTGCTGGCGCTGGCCGGCAGCCCGGCGCGGCCCTTCCTGCGCCTGGGCGCGGGCGAAATGGGCCGGATAACCTTGCCCGAGACGCCCCTGCCCGGCCCCATCCTGCCCGTGCTCGCCGCCCTGCGCGGCCCGCTGCCCTTGGCCGATCTGGAGGGGCTGACGCTGACCCTGCGCGCCGGCGCCGCCTGTGAGGTGTTGTGGGAGGAGGTTCAGCTGCGGCCAAAGAGCCTGGCGAATTCCGTGGCACCCAGCCGCAAATAGGTCGGCCGTCCATGGCTGCATGTGGCGGCGCGGGGTGTGCGCTCCATGGCGCGCAGCAGCGCGTCCATCTCGGCTGGCGTCAGGCGGCGCCCGGCGCGAATGCTGCCATGGCAGGCCAGCCGGGCAATGGCGGCATCGAGCCGCAAAGCCAGCGCCACGCCCTCCCCGCTCTCGGTCAGTTCCTCGGCCAAATCGCGCAGGAGCGGCGCGGGGTCGGGGGCGCCGAGCAAGGCGGGCAATGCGCGGACGATCACGGCGCCGGGGCCGAAGCCCTCCAGTTCCAGGCCAAGAAGCGCCAATTCCGGCGCTGCATCGGCCAGGCGCGCGGCTTGCGGCAATTCGACCACGGCCGGGATCAGCAAGGGCTGGGCGCGTACGCCACCGCTCTGGATTTCCGCCGAAAGCCGCTCATGCGTCAGTCGCTCATGTGCGGCATGCTGATCCACCAGGATCAACGCGCCATCCGGCGCCTCGGCGAGAATGTAGGTCTCCAGCACCTGGGCCAGGGCACGGCCCAGCGGGTGTTCTGCCGGCACGGGCGCAGCGGGGGAGGCCAAGGGCGCGGGGGCCGGGAAATTCAACGGCAGGGCCTGCTCGGCGAAGCCGCGCCCAGCCTGGGAAACGGCTTGGGGGGCAGGCGCAAAGCTCAACCGCGCGGGCCCCGCATAGCCCAGGGAAACGCCTTGCCCGACCCCGTGCCCCAATGCCCGCCGGAGGGCCGAGATCACCGCACCGCGCACGCCGTTGGCGTCGCGGAAGCGCAGCTCGGTCTTCATCGGATGGACGTTCACATCCACTTCAGAGGCGGGCAATTCCAGAAACAGCGCCGCGACAGGATGGCGGCCCGGCGCCATCACCTCACGATACGCAACCCGCAACGCGGCCCGCAGCAGCGGGTCCCGCACCGGGCGCCGATTGACGACCAGATGCTGCTCCATCGCCGTGGCACGGGTGAAGGCGGGACCACCGGCCTGACCGGAGATCTCGAGAATGCCCGGCGCCCCCCCGATGACCGGAAGGGCGGCGGCGGCGAAATCCGCGCCCAGCAAATCCCGGATGCGGCCATCACGCGTCGTGGGCGCCAGCTGCAATTGCGGGCGTCCCTCCAGGGTTGCTTCGAACCCCACCTCGGGCCAGGCCAGCGCCAGGCGGCGCAGCGCTTCCATCGCCGCCTCGCCCTCGCTTCGGGGGCTGCGCAGGAATTTCCGGCGCGCGGGCGTAGCGAAGAACAGGTCATTCACCTCGACGCGCGTGCCCGGCGCGCCGGAAGCCGGCTGTACCGCCGCCTTGCGCCCGCCTTCCACGATGATGCGATGCGCCTCGCCCCCCTTCGGGCGGGAGGTGATGGAAAGCCGTGCCACCGCACCAATGGAGGGCAGCGCCTCACCGCGAAAGCCCAGCGTGCCGATGGCAAAGAGCATCGCCTCCTCCGGCAGCTTGGAGGTGGCGTGGCGCTCCACCGCCAGGGCCAGATCCTCGGGCGCCATGCCCATGCCGTCATCCTCGACCAGCACCCGGCCAATGCCGCCCTGTTCGAGCGTGACGCGAATCATCCGCGCCCCGGCATCCAGCGCATTCTCCACCAATTCCTTCACGACGGCCGCCGGACGCTCCACCACTTCGCCCGCCGCGATGCGGTTGGCGGTGGTCTCGGGGAGGAGGCGGATCGTCACGCCGACCTGGCCGGCCGGTGGCCGAGATTTTCGGTGAAGCGAAGCAGATACCCATCCGGGTCCTGCGCCAGGAATTGCCGGTTGCCACCCTCCTCCACGCCAATGCGATACCAGGCATCGGCGGGCGCCCGAAACAGCGGCCAGCCGCGCGAGGCCAGGGCGTCGAGGATGGGCGCTATGCTCTTGACCTTGATCTCGAAATTGATGCCGCGGCCAAAGGGGCGCTCCAGCACCGCCGTGTCCCAGTTGCCGTTGCGCTGGCACAGCATCACCTGCGCGCCGTCGCGCTGCAGGAAGGCAAAGCGCTCCTCCGGGCGGGCATAGGCGACTTCGAAGCCCAGCGCCGCACACCAGAAATCCAAGCTGACCTCGATGCTCTCCACATCGAGTTCCGGGATCAATGGCGCGAAGCCGCCCAAGGGCAGGGCGTCAGTCATGCACGCCCTGGAGCTTCAGCACTTCCGCCAGCAGGCCGCGCGTGGAGGCGTCATGCGCGTCGGAGGGTGCGCCGGCCGCCAGCTCGGCCACCAGCGGCGTCGCCAGCACCTTGCCCAGTTCCACGCCCCATTGGTCAAACGGATTGATGCCCCAAAGCGCGCCCAGCACGAAGACCTTGTGCTCATACAGCGCGATCAGCGCGCCGAGCGAGGCTGGGTCCAGGCGGGGCATCACGATCGTGACGGAAGGCCGGTCGCCCGGGAAAATCCGGTGCGGCAAGAGGCGCGCGATGGTCGCTTCATCCGCGCCGGCCGCGCGCATATCGGCCTCCACGCCTGCCGCGTCACGGCCGGTCAGCAGGGCTTCGGATTGCGCCAGGCCATGCGCCAGCAAAATGCGATGATTTTCGGCATGGGTGTGATCGGGGTTCGCGATGAGGATGAAGTCCACCGGCACCGGTTTGGGCCCCTGATGCACCAGCTGCATGAAGCTGTGCTGGGCCGAGGTGCCCGGCTCACCAAACCCCGCGGGGCCAGTGGCGCGGGGCACATCGCTGCCAT